>JBBQOR010000178.1:0-5421 GCA_038331055.1 Burkholderiales bacterium | reverse complement strand
CTTCGGCCATCGCCGCGTGCTGCAGTTGTTCGGCGCGCGCGCCGGTCTGGATCAGGTGGCGCAGATAGCGCGATCCGCACAACAGTTCGTGCACCGCGGCGCCGCCGCGAAAGCCGGTGCCGTCGCAGTGTGTGCACCCCGGGCCATGGAAGTGGCGCAGCTTGCCGTTCTGGCCGAAGCGGGCCACCCAGTCGGCCAGCACGGCGTCGCGCGTGGGCGCGTTCTCGACCCGGTTGAAGCCGTGCATGTAGTCGGCCAGCAGTTCGTCGGTCTGCTCGGCGCTGGCGTCAGTGGCCACCACGCAGTGCTTGCAGATGCGCCGCACCAGCCGCTGTGCGAGCACGGCCAGCAGCGCGTCGGCGAAGTTGAACGGGTCCATGCCCATGTCGAGCAGGCGCGTCACGGTCTCGGGTGCGCTGTTGGTGTGCAACGTGGACAGCACCAGGTGGCCGGTAAGCGAGGCCTCGACGGCGATCTGCGCTGTTTCGCGGTCGCGGATCTCGCCGACCATGATGACGTCCGGGTCGGCACGCAGGAAGGCGCGCAGCGCGCCGGCAAAGGTCCAGCCGATCCTCGCGTTGACCTGCACCTGGCGCAGCCCGGTCTGGGTGATCTCGATCGGGTCTTCGGCGGTCCAGATCTTGCGCTCGGGGGTGTTGATGTAGCCCATCGCCGAGTGCAGCGTGGTCGTCTTGCCCGAGCCGGTGGGGCCGACGCAGAGCATCATGCCGTAGGGCCGCGCGACGGCCGATTTGACGCGCTGCAGGTTCGGCGGGCTGAGGTTCAGGCTGTCCAGCGGCAGCGGCTTGGCGGAAGCCAGCAGCCGCATGACCACGTCTTCCAGCCCGCCTTGCGTAGGGATGGTCGCCACGCGCAGTTCGAGCTTGGTGCCCGGCGCGAAGCGGGCGAAGTTGATCTTGCCGTCCTGCGGCTTGCGGCGCTCGGAGATGTCGAGATCGCACATGATCTTGATGCGCGCGATCACCGGGTTGCGGTAGGTGTAAGGCAACTCCAGATAGGGCTTGAGGATGCCATCGCGCCTGAAGCGGATGCGCACCTTGTCCTTGCCCGGCTGGCACTCGATGTGGATATCCGACACGCCCTGGCCCTTGGCTTCCAGGATCATGCTGTTGATCAGCCGCACGAGCGAGTTGTCGGACTGCTCGATCGGGCGTGATTCGTCGGCCAGCCCGCGTTCGTCGGCGTTCTGCTCCAGCGTGGCCAGCAGTTCGCTGGCGTCCACCTGGTTGGCGTCGGCCGCCTCGCCGCCGGAGTCCTGGAACTCCAGCTGCGACATCGCGCCTTCGGCGCCGATCTTCTCGTAGGCGCGGTCGATGGCGCCCTTGAGGTCACGCGCCAGCGCCAGCACCGGCATCACCTTGCGCTGCACCAGGAACTCGATCTCGTCGATGGCCTCGCCGCGGCTCGGGTCCTCCAGCGCCACCACCAGCCGGCCCTCGCGCGACATCAGCGGCAGCGCCAGCAGCCGCTTGGCGATGGCGAAGGGCAGACGCGCCAGTGCCGCGGTATCGACCGGGAACTGCTTGACGTCGACCATCGGGTAGCCCATCTTGCGCGACAGCGCAGACTGCAGATCCTCGCGCGAGATCAGGCCCTTGCGCAGCAGCAGTTCGCCCAGCGGCACGCCGCGTTCCTGGCGCTGCTGCGAGAGGGCGTCGTCGAGCTGCGCCGCCGTGACGTAGCCGAGCGCAGTCAGCGCCTCGCCGATGCGCACCATCGGCATGCGCGCCTGGTTCTCCAGCGCCTCGCCCAGCTGTTCCGGGGTGACGATCTGCCGACCCAGCAGCACATCGCCGATCTTCTTGGCGCGGATGTCGCGCTGCTCCTGCACCACGCGCTCAACCTGCGCGGCGGTGGCGGCGTTGCCGGCCACCAGCACCTCGCCGATGCGCCCGCCGATCTCGACGCTGTCGTACACGCCGCGCGGCAGGAAGCTTCGGCGCACCGTGCCCACGGTATCCACCGGTTCGAAGAGGAACAGTCCGTAGTCGTTTTCGCGGTAGCCCACGGTGCGGCCGGTCAGCGGCTCGCGGCCCTTGAGCAGCACGCGGAAGGGCACGTGGTCGGGCCGCGGCGGCGGGATGTTGGCAGGCGTGGGCAGCGGCGCCAGCGGCAGCAGCAGCAGCAGCCGGCGAAACTGCGCGAAGCGCACCGGCACCGCGTTGCGCGAAGGCGGAACCTGCACACGCACCATCAGCGCGTCGAGGTCGAAGTCGATCAGCCGGCCGTGCAGCACCTTGCCGTTGGTGCCCTCGATCTCGCACGGTTCCGGTTCGATAGCGCAGGTGGGCGCCGGATAGAAGGAAAACGGGGGAGTCGGCCAGGCGAACGGCTCCCGGTGGGGGGCGGCCAGCGGCGACGCCCCCGTCTGCAGCGGCATCGGCTCGGTCTGGCTGCTCTCTTCGCCCTCGATCGGCACCAGCGAAAACGGAAGATTGGACAGGTCAGACATGGCGGCGCGAATCCGGCAGTTGCAACCGATCCTAGAGCCGCGCGCGCCATGGGCATGCCCTGAACTGGCCGGTCTGCCGGGGCCAGATGTGCCCGCAGCGCCCTATCGCATCTGCGCGGGCAGGAAAGTGACGATCTGCGGAAAGACGTAGATCAGCCCGATGGCTGCCGCCAGCAGGAAGAAGAAGGGCAGCGACACCTTGGCGATCCAGCCGATGTTGCGCTGCGTCATGCCTTGCAGCACGAACAGGTTGAATCCGATCGGCGGCGTGATCTGCGCCATCTCCACCACCAGCACGATGAAGATGCCGAACCACAGCGGGTCGATGCCCGCTTTCTGGATGGTGGGCAGGATCACGCCCATGGTCAGCACCACCATGCTGATGCCGTCGAGGAAGCAGCCGAGCACGATGAAGAACACCATCAGCATCAGCAGCAACTGGAACTGGCTCAGGCCCAGTGTGGCGATCCACTCGGCCAGATGGCGCGGCAGCCCGATGTAGCCCATGCTCAGCGTGAGAAAGGCGGCGCCGGCCAGGATCAGCGCGATCATGCAGTACAACCGGGTGCCGCCGACCAGCGAATCGACGAAGGTACGCCATGACAGCGCGCCCTGCACCGCCGAGATGACCAGCGCGCCCACCACGCCCAGTGCCGCCGCCTCGGTGGCGGTCGCCACACCGGTGTAGATGCTGCCCAGCACGGCGGCCACCAGCAGCAGCACCGGGATCAGGTGGCGCGACTCGCGGATCTTCTCCGCCAGCGTGGGCTGCGAATCCGCCGGCGGCACCAGTTCTGGGTGGCGCAGCGCCCAGAACACCACGTAGCCCGAGAACAGCATCGCCAGCATGATGCCGGGCAACACGCCGGCAATGAACAGCTGCGCGATGGAGACCTCGGCGCTGACGCCGTAGACGATCATGATGATCGAAGGCGGGATCAGCAGCCCCAGCGTGCCGGCGCCGGCCAGCGATCCGATCGAGATGCCGTCGGGGTAGCCGCGGCGCTTGAGCTCGGGCAGGCTCATCTTGCCGATAGTGGCGCAGGTGGCGGCGCTCGAGCCCGAGACGGCAGCGAAGATCGCGCAGCCGACCACGTTCACGTGCAGCAGGCGTCCGGGCAGCGACTGCATCCAAGGCGCCAGGCCGCGGAACATGTCCTGGCTCAGGCGGGTGCGAAAGAGGATCTCGCCCATCCAGACGAAGAGGGGCAGCGCGGTCAGCGTCCAGCTCGAGGCGCTGCCCCAGATGGTGATCGCCATCGCGTCGCCGGCCGGGCGCGCGCTAAACAGCTGCATGCCGATCCAGGCCACGCCGGCCAGCGTGAGACCGATCCAGACGCCGCTGGCCAGGATCAGGAACAGAGCGCCGATCAGCAGCAGCGAGATGCCAATGTCGCTCATTCGTTATGTGAAGCTTCTTCGCTCACCCTCTGCACGCGGCGCCCCTGCAACTCGAGCACCAGCTCGTCGACGAAAGCGATGAACAGGATCAGCATGCCCAGCGCCATGCTGATCTGTGGAATCCACAGCGGCGTGGCGTCGTTGCCGGTGGAGATGTCCTTGAACTGATGCGACTGCCAGGCCAGACGGATGCTGTAGAACGCGAACAGCGCCGACAGCGCGCAGGCCGCCAGCAGCGACCAGAGCTCCATCACGCGGCGCAGGCCGCCCGACAGCGCTCCCAGCAGGATCGTCACGCGGATGTGCTCGCCGCGCTTGAGCGTGTGCGCCAGCGCCAGAAAGCCGGCGCCGGCCATCAGATAGCCCGCGTAGGCATCGGTGCCCGGCACGTGGAAGTGCAACTGCCGCCCGAGGATGCCCAGCAGCACCATCACCAGCAGCCCGACCATGAACACCCCGGCCAGCCAGGCCGCGCTGTCGTACAGGCCGTCAAGCAGGCGGCGCATCGTCGCGGCGGGCCGGGGGTGTGGGAGTGGTGCAGGGACGATGCGCGCCGGCGGGCCTTCAGCTCACTTCTGGAAGGCGTCCACCAGTTGCTTGCCCTCGGCGCCGGACTTCTCCAGCCATTCCTTGAGCAGCGTGTCGCCGACCTTCTTCATGTCAGCCGTCAGTGCCGCCGGGGGCGGCAGGATCTGCATGCCGCCGGCCCTCAGCTTGTCCAGGCTGTCGGTATTGGCGCGCCGGCTGGCCGCCCAGCCGCGCGTCTCGGCGTCTGCGCCGGCCTTCATCACCGCATCCTGCGTCGGCTTGTCCAGTGCGTTGAAGGCCGCGCGATTGACGAGCACGGCGTTCTTCGGCAGCCAGGCCTGGGTGTCGTACCAGAACTTGACATGCTCGTGCAGCTTGGCGTCCCAGCCGGTCGAGCCCGAGCTGATCATGCTTTCGACGACGCCCGTCGCAAAGGCCTGGCTGACCTCGGCCGCCTGCACGGTGACGGGCTGTGCGCCGACCAGTTCGCCGATGCGCGCGGTGGCCGGGCTGTAGGCGCGCCACTTGATGCCGCGCAGATCGGCCGCGTTGGCGAGCGGCTTCTTGCTGTACACGCCCTGTGGCGGCCACGGCACCGAATACAGCACCATCATGCCCTGCTCGGCCAGTTTCTTTTCCAGCATCGGCTTCTGCAGGCGCCACAGCTTGGCCGCCTCGTCGTAGCTGTCGGCCAGGAAGGGCAGGCCGTCGGCGCCGAAGATCTGCCACTCGTTCTGGAAATTCACGAGCAGGATCTCGCCGGCCTGCGCCTGCCCGCCTTGCACGGTGCGCTTGATCTCTGGCGCCTTGAACAGCGACGCGCCCGCGTGCACGGTGATCTTGAGCTTGCCGCCCGAGGCGCGGTCGACATCATTGGCGAAGGCGACCAGGTTCTCGGTGTGGAAGTTGGTCGCCGGGTAGGCGGCGGGCAGATCCCACTTGGTCTGGGCCGCGGCAGTGCCCGCGAGGGTGAGCAGCGAGGCGAGGCAGGCGAGGCGACGTGTCAGGTTCATGAGCAC
>JBBQOR010000177.1:0-5427 GCA_038331055.1 Burkholderiales bacterium | reverse complement strand
AGGCCCGTCGCGCCGATCGGGTGGCCCTTGCTCACCAGCCCGCCGGAGACGTTCACCGGCAGCCGCCCGCTCAGCGCCGTCGCGCCCGACTCGACCATCGGCCCGCCCTGCCCGTCGGCGCAGAAGCCCAGCATCTCGAGCTGGTAGATCTCGCAGAAGCTGGTGGCGTCGTGCAGCTCCACCAGGTCGATGTCGGCCGGCTTCAGGCCGCTGGCGGCCCAGGCCTTGTCGGCGGCGATGCGCGACAGCCCCGGTTCGTCGAGCGCGCGGTACTTGCCGCCGCTCATCTGCACCGTGCGCACCTTCACCGCGCGTGCGCGCACGGCCGGCGCGAAGTGCGCCAATGCCGCCTCGCTGCAGACCAGCGCCGCGGCCGCGCCGTCGCCCAGCGGCGAGCACATCGCGCGCGTCAAAGGCCAGCTCACCTCACGATCGGCCAGCACCGCCTCCACATCCACCTCGAAGCGGTACTGCGCTTTCGGGTTCAGGCTGCCGTGGTGGTGGTTCTTCGACGCCGCGATGGCGATCTGCCGCTGCGTGGTGCCCCAGCGCTTCATGTGCCAGGCCGCCTGCATGGCATAGGTGTCCATGTAGACCGTGCGCCCGGGGCCGGTGGCAAAGGGCTTGCCGGCCTGCTCACCCGCGCGGGTGTAGTAGTCGTGCCAGCGCTGCGGGTCGAGCTGGTCGATGGCGGTGGCAAAGATGGCCGGCACACGCGTCGGGTCGTCGGGGCTGACGAGCTTCTCCACGCCGATCGCCGCGCTGACCTCGCACTGGCCGCTGAGCACGTCCTTCCAGGCGCCGGCAAAGGCGAAGGACGCGGTGGCACAGCCGCCTTCGACGTTGACCACCGGCACGCGCTCAGGGAACAGCCCTTCCTCGACCAGCGGCGACAGGCAGACCTGCCCGCGGATGCCGCCCTGCCCCCACTGCCCCATGCCGCAGTTGCCGAACCAGGCCTGCTGCACCAGCGCGCCGTCGGCCAGGCCCGCGTCGGCCAGCAGCTCGGTCCAGGCCCAGCGCGTCAGCGCCTTGAAGCTCTTGTCGGCATGCTTGCCGAAGGGCGTGCAGGCGGTGGCGATGACGTAGGCGTCGCGCATCAGCGGGCCTGCGCGACTACAGCACCGAAGGCGCCGATCAGCGCCTCGGTGGCCGAGCCGAAGGGCCGCGCGCCGGCCATGTCGGCGATCTGCGGCCAGGCGGCGGCCACGGCCTCGGGCGAGAGCCTGTCGCGCGCCAGGTGCACGCCCATCGACTCGACGATCTGCACACGCGCCAGGTAACCGGCGCCCGCAGCGACGACCTCGCCGCTGAAGCGGCAGGCCTCGCTGGCCAGGAAAGCCACTGCCGCGCTGACCTGTTCTGGCGCGGCGTCGCCGATCAACTGCGCCAGCGGCAGCCCTTCGGTCATGCGCGTCAGCGCCACCGGCGCGACCGTGTTGATGTGGATGCCGTACTTGCCGCACTCGAGCTTCAGGCTGTTCATCAGCCCGACCAGCCCGAGCTTGGCCGCGCCGTAGTTGGTCTGGCCGAAGTTGCCGTACAGGCCCGCGGCCGAGGTGGTCATGACGATGCGGCCGTAGGCCTGCCCCTGCATCTGCGACAGCGCCGCTTGCGAGCAGTACGCGCTGCCCAGCAGATGCACGGCGATCACCGCCTCGAAGTCACCCGGCGCCATCTTGGCGAGCGACTTGTCGCGCAGGATGCCGGCGTTGTTGATCAGCACGTCGAGCCGGCCGTACTCGTCCACCGCCTGCTGCACCAGCCGGCGTGCGCCCTCGGGGCTGGCGACGCTGTCGTGGTTGGCAACAGCCTGGCCACCAGCGGCGCGGATCTCGGCGACCACGCGGTTGGCTGCCGCGTCATCGCCGCCGCTGCCGTTGAGCGTGCCGCCGAGGTCATTGACCACCACCTGGGCACCGCGCGCGGCCAGCAGCAGCGCATGCGCGCGGCCCAGGCCGCCCCCGGCGCCGGTGACCACGGCCACGCGGCCGTCGAAGCGAATTTCGCCTGTCGTCATAGTCTGCTTTCCATGCCGTGGTTGGGACCTCAGTTCAAGCCGCCGCCTTGCTGCCGTACAGCGCCTCGATCTCCGTGGCGTACTTCTGCGCGATGCTGCTGCGCTTGATCTTCATGGTGGCCGTCACCTCGCCGTCGTCGTGGTCCAGCTCCTTGCCCAGCAGATGGAAGCGCCGAACCTGCTGCACCTGCGGCATGCGGTCATTGACGCGCCGCACCTCGGCCTCGATCAGCCCGTGCACCTCGGGGTGCTCGGCCAGGCTGCGGAAGGTGGTGTAGGCGTGGCCCTGCTCTTCGGCCCACTTGCCCACCGTCTCGGGGTCGATCTGGATCAGCGCCGAGACGAAGTGCCGGCGATCGCCGATGACCACCGCTTCCTTGATGTAGGCGCTGAACCTGAGCGCGTTCTCGATCTCGCTGGGCGTGATGTTCTTGCCGCCGGCGGTGATCATGATGTCCTTCTTGCGGTCGACGATGCGCAGCTCTTCCCCGCCCGGCGTGGCCACCGCCTGCGCGATGTCGCCGGTGTGCAGCCAGCCTTCGGCGTCGATGGCCTGGCGGGTGGCCGCGGCATCGCCCCAGTAGCCCTTGAAGACCGTGGGCCCGCGCACCAGCAGTTCGCCGTCGTCGGCCAGCCGCGTCTGTACGCCCGGGATCGGCGCGCCCACCGTGCCCACCGGCGACGCGGCGCTGCGCTGCACGGTCACCACGCCGGCGGTCTCGGTCATGCCGTAGCCCTCGCGGATCGGCACGCCCAGGCTGCGGAAGAAGCTCAGCATCTGCGGCGCGATCGGTGCCGCGCCCGACAACGCCAGCCGGCAGCGGCGCAGGCCGATGTAGTTGTTCAGCGCCCGCAGCACCAGCAGCGTCCACAGGGCGAAGCGCAGCTTCTGGCTCGGCGTGCGCGCCTCGGGCGGCACGTCGGCCAACGGCGCCACCGCCGCCAGCGCCCGGCGGTACAGCGCGTGGCGCAGGCCGCCAGCCTCGCGCGACTTGATCTCGATACTGGCGTGCAGCTTCTCCCAGATCCGCGGCACACCGAGAAACAGCGTCGGCGCCACCTCGCGCAGATCGCTCTGCACGGTGCGCAGGCTCTCGGCGAAGTTCACGACGAGCCCGGCGCGCAGCGGCAGGTGCACGGTGTAGATCTGCTCGGCCACATGGCACAGCGGCAGGTAAGACAGCGTCGAGTCCTCGGTGCTGCAGCGGTAGATGGCATCCGTGCCGGCAGCCATCGCGTCGATGTTGCCGTAGCTCAGCATCGCCGCCTTGGGCCGGCCGGTGGAGCCGCTGGTGAAGATCATCAGCGCGGTGTCCTGCGGCTGCTGGCGCGCCTGGCGTTCGTCCACCAGGCCCGGGTGCTCACGCTCGTAGGCGGCACCGCGCTGCACCACGTCGTCGAAGATGAACAGGCCGTCGGCCGCGTAGTGGCGCAGGCCCTTGGGGTCGATCACCACCAGCAGGCGCAGCAGCGGCAGCCGCTCGCGCACCTCGAGCACCTTGTCGAGTTGCTCCTGGTCCTCGCAGACCACCGCCACCGCCTCGGCGATATGCAGCAGGTATTGCACCTCCTGCGCCGGCGAGGTGGGGTACACGCCCACCGGCACCAGGCCCAGCAGCCCCAGGCCGAGCTGGCTGAAGACCCACTCCTTGCGGTTCTCGCTGACGATCGCCACATGCGCGCCTTCGGCGACACCCAGGCTGCTCATCCCAAGGCCGAAGTGGCGCGCCTGCTGCTCGTACTGGCGCCAGCTCACCGGCTGCCACAGGCCGAAGTCCTTCTGCCGCAAGGCCACCGCATCGGGGCGCGTGGCGGCCCAGCGGCGCAGCCGCGCCGGCAGCGAGGCAAAGGGCTCATGGTCCAGGGCCGCGCTCACGACAGCCAGCGCTTGCGGCGCTTGTAATGCTTGACGTCGCGAAAGCTGGCCACCCCCGCACCGCTGTCGCCGTGGCCCAGGTAGAAGCGCTGCACGTCGGCATCGGCCACCAGCCTGGAGGTCGGCCCGTCGATCACCACCTTGCCGCTTTCCATGATGTAGCCGTACTGCGCGATGCCGAAGGCGGCGGCGGCGTTCTGCTCCACCAGCAGCATCGCCACGCCCTGCTCGCGGTTGATGCGCGCGATGATCTCGAAGATGCTCGCCACCACCAGCGGCGCCAGGCCCAGCGAGGGCTCGTCGAGCAGCATCAGCTTGGGCGCGCCCAGCAGCGCGCGGCCGATGGCCAGCATCTGCTGCTCGCCGCCCGAAAGGTAGCCGGCACGCTGCGCGCGGCGCTCTTTCAGGCGCGGAAAGTAGCCGTAAATCAGCTCTGCGTCGGGCTTGAGCCCGCGGCCGGTCAGCGCGTAGCTGGCGGCGACGAGGTTCTCGTCCACCGTCAGGTCCTCGAACACATGGCGGCCCTCACGCACATGGGCAATGCCGCGGCGCGCCAGCAGGTGCGGCGCGACCTGGTCGATGCGCTCGCCCTCGAAGCGGATGGCGCCGGCACGCACCTCGCCCACCTCCATCGGCAGCAGGCCCGAGATGGCCTTCAGCGTGGTCGTCTTGCCCGCCCCGTTGGCGCCCAGCAGCGCCACGATCTGCCCCTGCGGCACGCTCAGCGACAGCCCGCGCAGCACCTGCACCGTGTGGTGGTAGACCACCTCGATGTTCTCGATGGCGAGCGCGGGCGTCGACATCTCAAGCCGTCTTGATCCAGCCGCTGGCGGGCTCGAACAGCTTGCTGGTGGCGTCGTACTGGTAGATGCGGCCGGAGGCGATCTGGTGCCCCTTCAACGAGGCCAGCAGCCCGGTGATGCCGCCGGTGTCCCAGTTGTCGATGCTCTCCAGCGCGACCTTCATGTTCGGCCCGGTGAGCGGCTTGCCGGCCTTCAGCGTGCGCTCCATGATCTCGGCAAAGATCATCCCGACCAGCCAGCCGTGCGTGTAGAAAAGCGGGATGTAGCTCATCTGCGGCCGCGCCTTGGCGGCGAAGTCGCGCATCTCGCGCAGTGCCGGGGCGTCCTTCACGTCGTAGCTGTAGCGGTAGGGCATCACGCCCATCCAGCCCTGGCCGGCGGCGCCCATCGCGTCCACGGTGGTCTTGTCCATGCTCCAGATGGTGCCCATCGGCGTGGCGCTCAGACCGGCCTCGCGCATCTGGCGGATGAACTCGGGGATCGGCGCCAGCACGTAGCCGTGGAAGATCACGAAGTCAGGGCGCACGCGGCGCATCTTGGCCACCTCGCTGCTGACGTCCACGGCGCCGGGCTTGGTGACGATCTCTTGCACGACAGGAATCTGCAGCGCCTGCGCCTTGGCCTTGATGCCGGCGATGTGGTCGCGCCCGAATTCGGTGTCGCTGTAGACGACGGCCACCGCGGGCTTGGTGGCGCCACGCGAGGTGCGACTGATGTATTCCAGCAAA
>JBBQOR010000176.1:0-5452 GCA_038331055.1 Burkholderiales bacterium | reverse complement strand
AGCAGGTCGCCAAGGCGGACGCGCTCCGGACGGGGCATTGCAAGCGGCTCGGGGTGTTCCTGGATGGACGCTCAGGACTTGGGCAGCGCCATCGGCTCAGGCGTGGTGGCCGCGGGGCCGTCGTCGCGAATGATGGTGGGCTTCATCAGGATCACCAGCTCGCGCTTGGTGCTGACCTGGCCGGTCTGGCGGAACAGGCCGCCCACCACCGGGGCGTCCTGCAGGCCCGGCACGCCACTGCGTTCGTTGCGTGTCTCCTGCGTCATCAGGCCGCCGATGGCGACGATCTGACCGTCCTTGACGCGCACGATGCTGTCGGTCTGGCTGATCGAGCTGCTCGCCAGCGGCAGCTTGTACTGGCCCAGTGTGCCCAGGTCGATCACCTTGTTCTTTTCGGTCACCACGCTGATCGAGGGATGCACGTGCAGGATCACGTTGCCTGCGTCGTCGATCTGCGGCGTGACGTCCAGCGCGATGCCGCTGAAGAAGGGCTGCAGCGTCAGGCTGGGCGTGGTGGTGCTGCCGCTGGTGCCGTTGCTTTGCGTGGTGGTGGAGATGCCGGTGACGAAGAGCTCGTCGCTGCCGACCTTCAGCACCGCCTTCTGGTTGTTCAGTGTCGATACGCGCGGGCTCGACAGCACCGAGACATCGCCCTGCGTCTGCAGGAAGTTCAGCAAGGCGGCGAAGTTGCTGGCCTGCAGCGTCAGGCCGTAGAAGCCGCGGCCCAGACTCTGCGATGCGAGGTCGCTGCCGACATTGCTGACCACATCGTTGTTGGCGATGGTGCCGCGGCCGCGCAAGGTGGAGCCCGGCGCTGCCACACCGGCAGAGACCGCCACGCGGTCGCCCAGGATGCGGCCGAAGGCGGCCCAGTTGATGCCGCTCTGCGAGTCCTTGGACAGCGAGACCTCGACGATCTTGGCCTCGAGCATCACCTGGCGCTCGATCGACAACTGCACTGCGCGCAGGTACTGATCGACCTGTCGCTGCTCGTTCGGCGTGGCCTTGACCACCACCACGCCGGCCGACGGGTTGAGCACCACGCCGCGGCCGCCGGCCGTGCCCACCATCGCGGTCAGCGAGGCCTGCACTTCCTTCCAGAAATCGGAGTCCGAGGTGGTGCGCACATGGGCGCTGTCATCGGCGCGGCTGGTGCTGGCGCCACCGCCGCCGCCAGAGGACGACGCGCTGCTGTTGTTCGTGCTGCCACCGCCACCCGAGCCGGTGATCGAGCTGGAGGTCACGCGCACGTCAGACGCGCCCTGGCGCCGGCCGGGCAGGTAGTTCACGCGGTACAGCCTCGTCTGCACCGCGTTGCTGTGGATGAAGACGCGGTTGCCGCTGATGCGGAAGTCGTAGCCGAAGAGCTCGCGCAGCGTGTCTAGCGCCTCGGGCACCGTGGTGTCCTTGAGCGTCACCGAGATCGAGCCCGTGACCTCGGGCGAGACGAGCACGTTGAAGGGCGTGCCGCTGGCCAACTGCATGTAGACCTGCGCGGCCGGCGCGTTGGACACCGACAGGTCGAAGCGCGGCGAGACCGGCACCGGCAGCGGCGCGGCCGGCGGCGAGCCTGCGGCCTGGGTTTGCGCCAGGGCGGCGCTGGCGCCGGTGGCCGGCTCTGTGATCTGTGCGGTCTGTGCGGACACGCTGGCGGAGGCCAGCGCCGAGGCCAGGGCCAGCAGCACTGCGGGGGCTGCAGGCGGCACTCGATTCGTCTTCATGGTGATCGGCTCCCGGCAGTGCTGACCGCCGATGGGGGATTGCTTGGGGTGGACGTGAAGTTCAGGCGGCCCGAGGGCCACATGGGCAGACGTTCGGTGCCGCGCGCGTGGCGCAGCGTCAGGCCGTCGGCGTCGATGGCGGTGATGGTGGCTTCGCCCAGCTTGTCGCCGACGCGCAGCAGGCGGCCGTCGACCAGCGCGTTGGCCTCGCCGCCGCGGCGCAGGTGGATCGACTGCAGCACGGGTGGCGGGACGGGGGCGACCGTAGCGGCCGAAACAGCGGCTGCGGCTGCGGCGGCCGCCGCGGCCGGCGTGACGGTCACGCGGGGCAGTGCACGCTCTGGCGGGCGTGTCGGGTCGCCGAGCGCAGACACCGGGCCCGGCCACAGCAGGGGCGTCGCCGCCAGAAGCAGTGGCAGCAGCAGCGGCAGCAGCAGGCGCAGCGCGGGCAGCGGGTGCAGGTTCGGCAACGTGCAGCGGGCCATCAGATGGCGATCCAGTGGCGCGAGGTGCTCAGCGTGTACAGGCGCAGGGTCAGCACCGCCCGCGGGTGCTGCTCGACGCGGAAGCTCATGCCGCCCCACAGCATGCGCTGCGGCATCTCTTCGAGCGCGGCGACATAGCCCATCAGGTCGGCGAAGCTGCCTTCCAGGGTCAGCTCCACACCGTGGCGGTACAGACCGGGCAGCGCGACGCCGCCGCCGGCGGCCGAGGCGGCAGCCGCTGGCGCCAGGGCTTGCGCGGTCGGTGGGGGCTGGCCAGCCGGGGTCGTCGGCGGGTTCGTCGCCGGGGCGGGCACGGCGGCGCCGGGCGGCAGCAGCAGGTCCGCGCGGCCCAGGGGTTTCATCTCGCGCACGCGCACCTGGCCGTGTCGGGCCAGCATCTGCTCGAGCAGCGGCAGCATCTGTTCCGGGCCGACCAGGGTCGACTCGAACTCGCGCATCAAGCGTTCGCCGTCCTGCACGCGCAGCCGCGTCTGGTCGAGCGTAGTCTGCTGACGCAGGCGCTGCTGCTCTTGTGCGATCTGCGCCTGCAGCGTGGCGCTGGCCAGTTCGGCGCCTTGCGTCGCCTGCGTCTTGCGCTGCGCCTGCGCATGGTCCCAGGTGCGCAGCGCGGGCTGCAGCCAGACGGCATCGGCGAGCATGAAAGCCGCGGCGACGCCGGCGGCCGCCAGCAGCATCCGTTCACGCGGGGCGCGGGCGTCGAAGGCTCGAGCCCACGCCTGCCAGGTCGCACGCCGGCCGGGGCCGGCGGCGGCCGGTGCCGCGGTGGCGGTGGCGGTGCCAGGGCGCAGGCGGGCGAAGAGATTGCGGGCGATCATGGCCGGGGGGCGGGCGCCGAGGAGGGCGCGCGTGCCACCGTGCCGCCTTCGAGGCCGGTGGTGGCTGCGCCGACGGTGTTCGTGCCCGGCGGCGCGACTTGTGCCGTGGGCGCAGTGGGCAGCGGCGCCTGCGCGGCCATGCCGGCAGCGACCGCGCCTTCGGGCGCCACCGTCGGCGCCGCCGGGGCATGGGCGCGCAGGGTGAAGGCGGTGATGCGCGGGGCGCCCTCTTCGACAGCGTCCACCGACTGCAACTGCAGCTGTTCGAAGGGTCGGCCGACGAAGGGCCGTTCGCGGTTGAGCCGCCGCAGGTAGTCGGGCAGCGCGGCGGACTCGATCATCCGGCCCTCCAGATCGATCGTGTCGCCGTCCTTGCCGACGACGAAGCTGGTGATCCACAGCGCACTGCCGGCCTGCCGCGCCAGCGCGTTGAACACTGCGCTGTAGCCGGCCGATGGGGCGTTGGCGGTGTGGCCGTTGAGGGCCTCCAGCACACGGGCCTGGGCGGCGTCGAGGTACTGCAACTGCTGCAGTTCGGTCTCGGCTTCGGCCGGCAGGGCGGCGACCGGCGTCGTGATCAGCGCTGGCAGCGGCGGCGGCTTGGCTGCGCGTTGCGGCCCGGCGACCACGTCGAGCGCTGCCGACACGCCGACGGTGGCCAGCAGCACGAAGCCCATCGCCGCCACCGCCTGGGTGGACGAGAACGGCACGCGCTGCGGCAGCAGCCGGGCATCGAGCAGGTTCAGGTGCTGCGTGCTCATGCGACGGCTCCGGATGCGGCCAGGGCGCCGCGCAGCGCCGCGCCGATGGCCGGCAGCGCCTGGGCCAGCGCGGCGTCGTCCAGCGTGGCCAGCGCGCTGAGGTCCATCGCCTCGCGCGCGTCGAAGGCGGCCACCGGCACGAAGATGGCTTCGCCCGCCTGGCGGATGAAGTCAGCCAGCGGCGCCGCCGGCGTGACCAGCAGCCGGGCCAGGCTGACATGGGTGAACTGGCGCTCGAAGCCGTCCAGCGTGCGCTGCAGATCGAGCATCACGCGGTCGATGGCTGCTGCGCCGCCGGCGGGGTCGGTCAGCGCGTCCAGGCCGGTGTCGAAGTCGCGCGAAGCCAGCAGTTCGCCGCCGGCCGTGATGACCAGGAGGCCGTGCCGGGCATCGAAGTGCAGCAGGGCCTGGGCGCGCCCGGCAGGCTCGACCAGTGCGCTGAGGTTGCGCAGGGCCGTCTCGGCGATGTCCACCGCGTGCCAGGGCGCGCCGGCGTCGTGCGCGGCCAGCACCAGCGGCCGAAGGTGCTCGTGCGGTGCGGCAATCGCCAGCAGTTGCGGCGTGCGGCGGCTGGTTTCCGGCGGGATGGCCAGCACATCGACGGCGGCGTGCTCGACCTCGAAGTCGACCTGGTCCTTGAGCTGCCAGCGCATGGCTTGCGCCCACTCTTCGCGTGGCACTTCGGGTGCGTCGAACTGGCGCAGCTGGTAGTGCCCATGCTGAAGCAGCGTGACGGTCTGGTGGCGCTTCAGTCCGCGGCTGCGCACCAGGCGGCGCAGCGTGGCTGTGGCATCGCGCCAGTCCTCACGCGCCAGCCAGCGCACCGCCGGCCGGCCGCCCGCCACCGGCTCGACCCAGGCCCAGGCCGCATGCGCACCCTCGGGCGCACACGCCACCCAGCCGGGCTGCAAAGATGACCTGCGGAACAACGACACGGAACGACCCTCGGGACAAACTTGGATGCCCGGATCATTTCGTGTCTGCCGCCCGGCTAAAGGCCGATAAAGCCTGCGTTTGCCGGTTTTCAGGGCACCGGCGCGGGCCTGCCGCCCGGTGCCGGCTGCAGCGACCCCAGCCGCGCCCGGTGGCGTTCGATCTGCGAACGCACCTGCGCCGGCGCGGTGCCGCCGATGACCGCGCGCGCGCCCATCGAGCCGGCCAGTGTGAGCACCTCGAAGACGTCCTCGCCGATGGCCGGGTGCAGTGTCTGCAGCTCAGGCAGCGGCAGCGCCGACAGATCGACGCCGCGCTGCATCGCCACTTTCACCGCGTGGGCCACCGCCTCATGGGCGTCGCGAAAGGGCAGGCCCTTGCGCACCAGGTAGTCGGCCAGATCGGTGGCTGTGGCGTAGCCGCGCAGGGCCGCGCGCTGCATCGCCTCGGGCTTGACGACCAGCCCGGCGACCATTTCGGCCAGGATGCGCAGGGTGTCGCGCAGCGTGTCGACGGTGTCGAACAGCGGCTCCTTGTCTTCCTGGTTGTCCTTGTTGTAGGTCAGCGGCTGGCCCTTCATCAGCACCAGCAGCGCCATCAGGTGGCCGATGACGCGGCCGCTCTTGCCGCGCGCCAGTTCGGCCACGTCGGGGTTGCGCTTCTGCGGCATGATCGACGAGCCGGTGCAGTAACGGTCGGGCAGGTCGATGAAGCCG
>JBBQOR010000175.1:0-5471 GCA_038331055.1 Burkholderiales bacterium | reverse complement strand
GATCATGCAGGCGCTGATATCCCGCGGAGTCATCGGGGACTTCCGCGCCGGGTCCGGTGCGGCCCCTCAGGACATCCTGCGCTTCGGCCTCACCCCGCTCTACACGCGCTTCGCCGACGTCTGGAACGCCGTGGAACACCTGCGAGAGGTGCTGGAGTCCGGCGAATGGCAGCGGCCGGAATTCAACCACCGCCAGGCCGTCACCTGAGGGCTGGTTGATGAGCGGCTGCCCCTTCTCTGGCGCGCCTGACGACGACGGCGCACTGCCACCCTCCGAAGCCATCGACCCGCTGGTCTCGGCATTGGTCGGCGCCGAGCACCACGGCGCGCAGCTCGATTTCGCCCAGTCGATGAGCTACGGCGACTACCTGCAACTCGACGCCGTGCTCGGCGCGCAGCAGCCGCGCTCGCCCGACCACAACGAAATGCTCTTCATCATCCAGCACCAGACCAGCGAGCTGTGGATGAAGCTGATGCTGCACGAACTACGCGCCGCGGTCGCCGCCGTCGCGCAGGACGAACTCGGCGCCGCGTTCAAGATGCTGGCGCGGGTCTCGAAGATCATGGAGCAGCTCGTCCACGCCTGGGACGTGCTGGCAACGATGACGCCGCCAGAGTACAGCGCCATCCGCCCCTACCTCGCCAGCAGCAGCGGTTTCCAGAGCTGGCAGTACCGCTGCATCGAGTTCATGCTGGGCAACAAGAACGCGCTGATGCGCCAGCCGCACGCGCACCGGCCCGACCTGCTGGCGCATGTCGAGGCCGCCTGGCGCGCGCCCTCGCTGTACGACGAGTCGCTGCGCCTGCTGGCGCGGCGCGGGTTGGCTATCCCCGCCAGCCATGTCGAGCGGGACTGGACCCAGCAGTATCCGGCCAGCGACGAGGTCGAGGCGGCCTGGCTGGTCGTCTACCGCAGCCCGAAGACCTATTGGGATCTGTACCAGCTGGGCGAGGAGCTGACCGACCTCGAGGATGCCTTCAGGCTCTGGCGTTTCCGCCATGTCACGACGGTGGAGCGGGTGATCGGTTTCAAGCGCGGCACCGGCGGCACCAGCGGCGTCGCCTACCTGCGGCGCATGCTCGACGTGGTGCTGTTCCCCGAGATCTGGCGGCTGCGCACCAGTCTATGAGCCGTGTCGGCACGCGCGGCCGCCGCCCGGCGCGCCGGCAGTTGTGGTGCATCACCCGGCCGCAGCTGGAGGACACCAACACCCTGTTGCGGGCCGCCTGCGCCGAACGCGAGATCGCCTGGCGAGCGGTTACGCCGGACGACGCGGTGGCCGCGCTGCGCCCGCGCATCGGCGACCTGCTCTACGTCGCAGCGGCTGAGGCCGCAGCCGATGCGCTGGCCGCGCAGTTGTGGCGCGCCGGCATGGTTTCGCTACAGGGCCACGGTCGCGCGCCGCGCCAGCCTGCCGCGGAGGAGCTCGACGCCGCCGGTCTGCGCATGCCCCGCAGCGTCTGCCCGGCGCCGCTCGATGCGCCTGCGATGCTGGTGGCGGCGACGGCGCTCGGCGGCTTCCCGTTGCTTTTGCGCCTGCCCGGAGGCGAGGGAGGCCGTGGCGTGATGCGCGTGGACAGCCCGGCCAGCCTGGTCTCCGTGCGCGAAGTGCTACCCGACAACGCAACGATGGTCGAGTACGTGCCACACGAAATCGCCTGGCGTGTCTACGTTGTGTGCAGCGAGGCGGTGCTGGCCGAGGCCTGGCGAGTGGCCCCGCACGACTTCCGCAGTAACGTGGACGGAACGCTCGAGCCGCAGGCGCCGCGCAGTTCGGCAGTCGAGGCGGCGGCGGTCAGCGCCTGCCGGTTGCTCGACATCGGCTTTGCAGGCGTCGACGTGATGGTCGACCCCCAGGGCCGGCCCTGGGTAGCCGAGCTGAACACGCCCTGCTGGTTCGCAGGCGCCCAGGCTCGCACCGGCGTGGACATCGCCGGCCGGCTGCTCGACGGTTTGACGGCCGGCTAAGCCGGCCCGACCTGCTCGTTCAGCCCGGACGCTTCTTCGGCGCCTCGGCGCCGACACGCGCGACCACCGAAGGCTCGGCTGCCTGAGGGGCAGCCTCGTCCGTCTTGCGCAACTTCGAGCGCTGCTCCGTCCGCTTTCTGACCACAACGGCAGGCTGCGCGGCCTCGACCCCATGCCCCGGCACCGAGTGCTGGGGGGCCGGCTGCGCCGAGGCCAGGGGGGAAAGCTTGTCCTTGGCCTGGGCCATGTCAGGGCACGCAAGCGCTGGAGCGGCGAGCACGGCGCCGACGACCAGGGTGGAGAGGGCGGCTACGTTGAGCTTCGTCATCTGGATCTCCTTCAGGGATTGCGGGAGTTGAGTCGGCTGGGGTGACAGCCGGTGTCAGTCTAGCGTTGGCGCCGCAGCCTTGCAACGCCGCATTGGTAACCGGCGGGCAAGCCGGCTTGGCGCTGCCGCCGCTCCTAGAATCTTCAGCTTTGACTCAGACAGGATCCCATCCATGGACACCCGCACCTCGGTCCACCGCCTGCGCATCGAGCGGCTGCGTGAAGTGCTGATCCGCGAAGGCGTCGACGCCCTGCTCGTGCCGTCCTCCGACCCGCACCTGAGCGAGTACTTGCCCGAGCGCTGGCAGGCGCGGCAGTGGTTCAGCGGCTTCACCGGCTCGATGGGCACGCTGGTCGTCACCACCACGCAGGCGGCGGTGTTCGCCGACAGCCGCTACTGGGTGCAGGCCGAGGCCGAACTGGCAGGCACCGGCATCACGCTGGTGAAGATCCCCACCGGCACCGCCGCGTTGCACCTCGACTGGCTGGCCCGCGAGGTACCGCGCGGTGGCGCCGTGGCGGTCGATGGCCAGGTGCTGGGTGTTGCAGCGGCGGCCGCACTGAAGGACGCGCTGGATGCCGTCGGCGTGCAGTTGCACACTGACAGTGACCTCGTCGATCAGGCCTGGCCCGAGCGCGCCGGCCTGCCCGCAAACCCGGTATACGAACACCGCGCGCCGCACGCTGTGCAGTCGCGCGCGGCCAAGCTGGCGCAGGTGCGCGAGGCGATGCAGCGCCACGGCGTGACGCAGCACTTCGTCAGCACGGTCGACGACATCGCCTGGATCACCAACCTGCGCGGCGCAGACGTGCACTACAACCCGGTGTTCCTGGCCCATCTGCTGCTGGGCGCCGAAGATGCCACGCTGTTCGTCGAGGACCGCAAGATCGACGCTGCACTGGCCGCCACGCTCGCCGCCGACGGCCTGCGCCTGGCACCCTACGCGCAGGCCGGCGCGGCACTGGCCGCGTTGCCCGCCGAGAGCCGCCTGCTGATCGACCCGCGGCGTGTCACCTTCGGCCTGCGCCAGTGTGTGGCACCCGGCGTCAGCGTGGTCGAGGCGGTCAACCCGAGTACGCTGCTGAAGAGCCGCAAGACCGAAGCCGAGGCCGCCTTCGTGCGCGAGGCGATGGTCGAGGACGGGGTGGCGATGTGCCACTTCTATGCCGGGCTGGAGGCGGCAATGGGGCGCGGCGAGCCGATCAGCGAGATGACCATCGACGAGTGGTTGTCGGCAGAGCGCGCCAAACGCCCGGGATTCGTCGGCCTGAGTTTCCCGGTGATCGCCGGCTTCAACGCCAATGGCGCAATGCCACATTACCGCGCCACGCCGGCGTCGTTCGCGCAGATCGAGGGTGATGGCCTGCTGCTGATCGACTCTGGCGGACAGTACCTTGGCGGCACCACCGACATCACGCGGGTGTGGCCGATCGGCACGCCCAGCGCGGCGATGCGGCGCGACTACACGCTGGTGCTGAAGGGCACGCTCGCACTCAGCCGCACGCGTTTCCCGCGCGGCACGCCCGGGCCGATGCTCGACGCCATCGCGCGCGCGCCGCTGTGGGCCGAAGGCGTGGAGTTCGGCCACGGCACCGGCCACGGCGTCGGCTACTTCCTGGCCGTGCACGAAGGGCCGCAGTCGATCAGCAAGGCGGTGGTCGTGCCCTCGATGGCGATGGAGCCGGGCATGATCACCTCGATCGAACCCGGCCTGTACCGCGACGGCCAATGGGGTGTGCGCATCGAGAATCTGGTGCTCAACGTGCCCGCCAGCACGCCCGAGGCCGGCGCCTTCGGCGAGTTTCTCGAGTTCGAGACACTGACGCTGTGCCCGATCGACACCCGCTGCATCGAGCGCAGCCTGCTGCGCAGCGACGAGATCGACTGGCTCAACGGCTATCACGCGACGGTGCGCCAGCGCCTGGCGCCACAGCTGCAGGGCGACGCGCTGGCCTGGCTGAAGACGCGCACCGAGCCGTTCTGAGCAGTACCGGCAGCACTGCGCCGAAGACCTGAAGCCCATCGACGATCGCGGCGCATGCACCGCCCGCCCGTCCGCGCTGCGCTGGGCATCGACCTGGGCGGCACCAAGATCGAAGCCCTGCTGCTCGATGCCGATGGCCACGAGCGCTGGCGCCAACGCATCGCCACCCCGGCCGACAGCTACCGCGATACCCTGGCGGCGGTGCATGCTCTGGTGCACAGCGCGCGCGACGCCGTACAAGGCGCGCCGATCTCCATCGGCCTGGGCACGCCGGGCGCGCCGGCCGTCGGCGGGCTCATCAAGAACGCCAACTCCAGCTGCCTGAACGGCCAGCCCCTGCAGCATGACCTGCAGGCGCTGCTGGGCCAGCCGGTGCGCATCGCCAACGACGCCAACTGCCTGGCGTTGTCAGAAGCCACCGATGGCGCCGGGGCCGGCGCGACGGTGGTCTTCGCGGCCATCCTGGGCACCGGGGTCGGTGCGGGCATTGCCGTGAACGGGCGGGTGCTGGAAGGCCCCAACCGGCTGGCTGGCGAGTGGGGCCACAACCCCCTGCCCTGGGCGCTGCCGGATGAAGATCCACAGCCGGCCTGCTACTGCGGCCAGCGCGGCTGTCTGGAGACACTGCTCAGCGGCCCCGGCCTGGCACGGGACCATGAACGCCACGGCGGCCCACTGATGAGCGCCGAGCAGATCGCCAGTGCGGCGGCCAGCGGTGACGCAGCGGCGCAGGCCACGCTGGCGCGTCACGCGCAGCGGCTGGCGCGCGCACTGGCGGCGGTGATCAACCTGCTGGACCCCGATGTGATCGTGCTCGCCGGTGGCCTTTCGCGCATGCCGCATCTGCTGCACGAGGTACCACGGCAGTGGGCCCGCTGGGTCTTCAGCGCCGGGGTGGCAGAGCCGGTGCGCACGCCGCTGCGCGTGGCGCGCCACGGCGACGCTTCGGGCGTGCGCGGCGCGGCCTGGCTCTGGCGCTGAGGCCGGCACCGCTCATCCGCGCCGGCGGCCATTCATCGCCGCGACGAGGCAGCCTGTCGCGTGGCGCTGTGCCCGGATCGGGCGAACTTCTACATTGGCGTCGGGCCGTTCCGCTCCTCCAGGCCGGCCCGCGACCCGATGGTCCCTGGGCACAACCCACGACGGGATCGTCCTCTTACGGCCGGCGCCTTGCCGGCCGCTTTTTTTGC
>JBBQOR010000174.1:0-5476 GCA_038331055.1 Burkholderiales bacterium | reverse complement strand
CTGTTCGTCGGTCATGGACAGGTGATCGGCCGCGAGGCGGGACGCCGCAGCCCGGCCACAAACCAGAAGGCCCACCGCGGGGTGGGCCTTCGGCGGGCGCGAGCCCAGGGCCTCACTGCTTGGTGTCGGCCTCGGCCTTGCGCTCGCCGGCGGTCTTGCTGACCATCACCACCTTGCCGCGCAACTGATTCAGCGCCTGCGCGAGCATGAAGTCCTCGGGCGTGCCGAACTCGGGCAGCGGACGCGGGTTGTCACGCGCCTTGGCACTGGCTTCCTCGAGCTTCTTGCGCGCTTCCTCGCGCTCTTTCTCGCGCGCGGCGTCCTTCTTTTCGTCAGGGCCGGAGAGATGCTTTTCCAGGTCGGCCTCGCGCATGCGCAGCGCAGCGAAGACGTTGCCTTCGGCGGTCTCGTCGAGCCAGACATCGGGCACGATGCCCTTGGCCTGGATCGAACGACCGTTGGGCGTGTAGTAACGCGCGGTGGTGATCTTCAACGCCGTGTCGGCCGACAGCGGACGCACCGTCTGCACCGAGCCCTTGCCGAAGGTCTGCGCGCCCATGATGACGGCGCGCTTGTGGTCCTGCAGCGCACCAGCGACGATCTCGCTGGCCGAGGCCGAGCCTTCGTTGACCAGCACCACCAGCGGCAGATTCTTCAGCCCTGCAGGCAGCCGACGCAACGGATCGCTGCCACGGCGGGCGTAGAACTCGGGGCTGGCCTTGAGGCTGGACTTGCTCTCGGGCAACTGGCCGTTGGTCGACACGACCACCGCGTCGGCCGGGAGGAAAGCCGCCGAGATGGCGATGGCGCCATCGAGCAGGCCGCCCGGATCGTTGCGCAGGTCGAGCACCATGCCCTTCAGGTTGGGGTCGGCCTTGTACATCTCCTCGACCTTGCGCACGAAATCTTCGACCGTGCGGTCCTGGAACTGGCTGACGCGGATCCAGGCGAAGCCCGGCTCGACCAGACGGGCGCGCACGCTCTGCACGCGGATCTCTTCGCGCACGATGGTCACCGGGAAGGTGCGGCTCTCGGCCTTGCGGAAGACGGTCAGCGTGACGCTGGTATTGGGGTCGCCGCGCATGCGCTTGACCGCCTGGTCGACCGACAGGCCCCTGACCGGTGTCTCGTCGATGCGTGTGATCAGGTCACCGGGCTTCAAGCCGGCGCGGAAGGCCGGCGAGCCTTCGATCGGCGAGACCACCTTCACCAGGCCGTCCTCCATGCCCATCTCGATGCCGATGCCGACGAACTTGCCGCCGGTGCTCTCGCGGAATTCCTTGAAGCTCTTCTTGTCGAAGTACTGCGAGTGCGGGTCCAGGCCCGCGACCATGCCCGAGATGGCATCGGTGATCAGCTTCTTCTCGTCGATCGGCTCGACGTAGTCGCTCTTGACCATGCCGAAGACCGCAGCCAGCTGCTGCAGTTCTTCCAGAGGCAGCGGCGCCAGCGAGTTGCGGGCGATTGCCTGCACCTGCATGGTGGCCAGAGCACCGGCCACCGCGCCCACCGCGATCAGGCCTGCAACTTTCAACTTGGTACTCATGTCGGATTCGCCTCCAGCAAAAGCCGTGCCTTCCGAGTATAGGAGCCTCGTCTGAACTGGTGAGGCAAAGAAGGGCAAAGATGCCCCCCGGATCGCGTGGCGGCGGCCAGCGCCGGCTCAGGGATTGCGTGCGAAGGTCACGACGTGGTCCATCGCCGGGCGGATGCCGATCCACTCGCCCACCTGGTGGTCATGGTGCGAGGGCACGTGCACCAGCACCTGCTCACCGCTGGCCAGCCGCAACGTGTAGAGGAACTCGGCGCCGCGAAAGGCCTTGCGCTCGATGCGCGCCTTCACCGCGCTGGCGTCGTCGTGGACGATGTCGTCAGCGCGCAGAAGAACGTCGCAGCGGCCATCCGGGAAGGCCGCGGGCAGCGGCGCGTCGGCCATGTCGTGCAGTTCGCCCAACGGCGTCTGCAGGCAAGTGCCGTGTTCGCAGGCCACCAGCTGCGCCGGCGCAAAAACCCCGTGGCCGATGAACTGGGCTACGAAGCGGCTGGCCGGGCGGTGGTAAAGCGTGTACGCGTCGTCCCACTGCTCCAGGCGACCGCGCTGCATGACGCCGATCAGGTCGCCCATTGCGAAGGCTTCGAGCTGGTCGTGCGTGACGATCAATGCCGTCGTGCCGCCGGTCTTGAGGATCGTGCGCACCTCTTGCGCCAGCCGCTCGCGCAGGTCCACGTCCAGGCTGGAGAAAGGCTCGTCGAGCAGCAGCAGTCGGGGGGCGGGCGCCAGCGCACGCGCCAGCGCGATGCGCTGCTGCTGGCCGCCCGAGAGCTGGTGCGGCAGCCGCTTGGCCGCGTGGCCCAGGCCGACCAGATCGAGCATCTGCTGCACCCGCTCGCCGCGCTGGGGGCGCGTCAGATGGTGCACGCCGAAGGCCACGTTCTCGGCCACCGACAGGTGCGGGAACAGCGCGTAGTCCTGGAACACCATGCCGATACGCCGCGTCTCCGGCGCCCGGTGGATGGCAGCCACGGGGTCGTCCAGCGTCTGGCCCTCCATCACGATGCGCCCGGCATCGCAGCGCTCGAGGCCGGCCACCGCGCGCAACAGCGAGGTCTTGCCGCAGCCCGAGGGCCCGATGAGCACGCCGATCTGGCCGGCCGCCAGCCCCAGCGTCACGCCATCGATCGCGCGGCGCGCGGCGCCCCGGTACTGCAGCGTCACCGACTCGAGGCTGAGGGCTGAGCTTGGCGTCATACCCCTATCATAATGAGTATGGTTCTCATTTCTATCCGATGCGGCTGCTGTTGAGTCTGACCTGCCTGCTGCTGGCGCTGCCGCTGCTGGGTGTGCTGGGCTCTTGGTTCGCCTTCGACAGCGCCGCGCTGGCGGTGCTGACGCACCAGGCGCGGACGGTGCTGCCGGGCTACGCCGGACAGTCTGCCCTGCTGGCGCTGCTGGTGGCGCTCGGCGTGGCCATCCTGGGCACCGCCACGGCCGTCGCGGTGACGCTGTTCGACTTTCCCGGCCGACGCAGCTTCGAGTGGGCGCTGCTGCTGCCGATGGCGATACCGGCCTACGTGCTGGCCTACGCCTGGACCGACGCGCTGCAGTTCAGCGGGCCGCTGCAGAGCGCGCTGCGCGAACTGCTGGGGGTGCGTGGCCCGCTGTGGCCCGATGTGCGCAATCTGTGGTGCGCCGCGCTGCTGTTCGTGCTTTGCCTGTACCCCTATGTGTACTTGCTGACCCGGGCCGCGCTGGGCGACCGCGCCGTGCACATGATGGAGGCTGCGCGGCTGCTGGGTGCGGGCATGCGCCGCCGCGTGCTGGAGGTGGCGCTGCCGATGGCCCGGCCGGCGCTGGCCGCGGGCGTGGCGCTGGCGTTGATGGAGACGCTGGCCGACTACGGCGTCGGCGCGTACTTCGGCCTGACCACCTTCAGCACCGGCATCTACAAGGCCTGGCTGGTAATGAACGACCGCGTGGCCGCGGCGCAACTGGCCTCGATGCTGCTGCTGCTGGTGGCCGGCCTGCTGGCGTTGGAGCGCGCGGCGCAGCGGCGGCTGCGCTTTGCCGTCGGCCGCGGCGGGGCCGAACGCAGCACGTCTTCGGAAGCGCGGCCTCTCGTACTGCGCGGGCACCGGGCGCTCGCGGCCTGGCTGTTGTGCGCGCTGCCGGTGGCACTGGGCTTCGTGCTGCCGGTGCTGTGGCTGCTGCGAATGCTGTGGCAAGAAGCGATGCACGGTGACGTGGGCCTGCCCTGGGCGCGGTTTGCCCAGTGGGCCCTGGCGAGCGCCAAGCTCTCTGCTCTGGCGGCGCTGGCAGCCACCGGCCTGGCGCTGGCGCTGGGCTTCGCGCTGCGCGACCGCGGCCGCCGCCTTGACCCACTGCCGCCGGCCGTGCGCGTGCTGTCGCTGGGCTACGCGGTGCCCGGCACGGTGGTGGCGGTGGGCGTGCTGCTGCCGATGGGCTGGCTGCAGGCGCGCTGGCCCGAGGCGGCCCTGCCCTCGCTCGTCACCGGCACGCTGCTCGGGCTGCTCTACGCGTACCTGCTGCGCTTCTCGTCGGTGGCGCTGCAGTCGGTCGAGGCCGGCTACGCGCGGCTGCCGGCCAGCATCGACGAGACCGCGCGGCTGCTGGGCAGCGGCCGCTCGCGGCTGTTCCTCGAGCTGCACCTGCCGCTGCTGCGCCGCTCGGCGCTGGCGGCCGGGCTGCTGGTCTTCGTCGACGTGATGAAGGAGCTGCCGGCCACGCTGGTGCTACGCCCTTTCGGCAGCGACACGCTGGCGGTGGTGGCCTACAACCTGGCGCGTGACGAGCGTCTGGGCGAAGCGGCACTGCCGTCTCTCGCCATCGTGGTCGTCGGCCTGATCCCGGTGGTGCTGCTGTCGCGCGCGCTGCGCGCGCCGCAGTGAGCGCGGGCTCGCGGCCGTGAAAATGCGGCGATGAATTCACCCGCCGCCGCCCCCCTGGCCCGCCAGCTCAGCGGCACGGCCTTCGCGACGCTGCTGCTGATCGCGCTGATGATGGGCGCCAACCATGTCGCCGCGCGTCTGGCCTTCGACGACGGCGTCGACGTGGCCACCGCTGTCGCCGTCCGCAGCGCGGCCACCGCGCTGGTGGTCACCCTGCTGGTGCTGATGCAGGGCGTACCGCGAACGCTGACGGCGCGCCAGCGGCGCGCGCTGCCGGCGATCGGGGTCCTGGTGGCAGCGCAGAGCATCTGCCTGTACTCGTCAGTGGCGCGGCTGCCGGTGGCACTCGCGCTGCTCGCCTTCAATACCTACCCGCTGTGGACGGCGCTGTGGGCGCGGGTCTTCTACGGCCACCGACCCGAGCGGCGTGTGCTTCTGGCGATGCCGCTTCTGCTGGCCGGGCTGGCGCTGGCGCTGGACGTGCTGGGCGCGGCCTCCGGCCTGGGCGCCGCCGGCCAGTGGGGGCGCATCGGCGTCGGTGTCGGCTTTGCCGTGGCGGCGGCAGCGCTCTTCGGGCTGGCGCTGGTGCTGACCCAGCACGAGGCCGCCGATCTCGACGGCCGCCTGCGCACCGCCACCACGATGGCGCTGGTGGCCGTGCTGGCGCTGGCGGTGGTGGTCGCGCAGGGCGGCTTGCATCTACCGCGCTCGAATCAGGGCTGGTGGGGGCTGGCGGCGCTGACCCTGCTCTACGGCACCGCCTTCACCATCATGTTCACCGTGCTGCCCAAGCTGGGCGTGGTCGGCAATTCGGCCATCATGAACGTCGAACCCGTCTTCGCGCTGGTGCTGGCCTGGGCCGTGCTCGGCCAGGTGATCGCGCCGGTGCAGGTGGCCGGTGCGCTGATGGTGGTGGGCACCGTGGTCTGGCTCGGTCTGCGGCGGCGCTGAACGCCCGCCGCTCGGTACCAGGCGAAGAACGCCTCAGCGCTCAGCGCTCAGCGCTCGGCGACCGGCTTCACGTCGCGCCGCGTCGAGCCGGCGTAGAGCTGGCGCGGGCGGCCGATCT
>JBBQOR010000173.1:0-5484 GCA_038331055.1 Burkholderiales bacterium | reverse complement strand
GGTGCCGCTGAAGGTGGAGTGCAGCACGACGACGTGGAACGGGTCGACCAGGTTCTCGTAGTGCTGCAGCCAGTTGCACGGGATCACGGGCGGGCCGCCGCCGCCGATGCTGCTGTCGTCGGCCTCGAGGAACTCGCCCTCGTCCAGCGTCTGCAGTGCGTCGTAGCGCGGCAGCTGGGGCTTCTTGTCAGGCGGCCCCAGATAGGCCCCGACGAGCCCGTAGCGTTCCTGCACCGGGTACCAGGGCTGGCGTACGCGGGCCCGGTAGGGCTCGCCGGCTTGCGGCTCGCAGGGCTGGTCCAGACAGTGCCCCTGCACGTCGAACAGCCAGCCGTGATAGCAGCAGCGGATGCCTTGCGCTTCGACGCGGCCGTAGTACAGCGAGGCGCCTCGGTGCGCGCAGCGCGGATGCACCAGGCCAGGCCGGCCGGTGCCGTCGCGAAACAGGATCAAGGTTTCGCCCAGCACCCGCACCTGCCGGGGTGTGGCGCCGGCATCGGCGGCCAACCCCACCGGATGCCAGTAGCGGCGCAGCAGCTCTCCCATCGGCGTGCCGGCGCCGACCTCGGTCAGCTCGGCATCGTGTGTGGGCGGTGGGCGGCCGTAAGCGGTGCCGGTGTCTAGCGCCGGGCCGGACTCAACGACCGGCACGAACGGAACGAACGGAACGATCGGGATGCTGGCCATCGGCCGCTCACTCCGGCGTCACGCCGGCGGTCTTGATCAGCGCCGCCCACTGCGGCAGTTCGGCCAGCTGCACCGCCGCGAATTCTTCGGGTGTGTTGCCCAGCGGCTCGAAGCCCATGTCGAGCAGCCGTGCGCGCACCTCGGGCAACTGCGTGGTCTCGCGCAGCGCCGCCACCAGACGATCGACCACCGGCCGCGGCATGCGCGCGGGGCCGAAGAAGCCGAGCCAGCTGTTGAGCGTGAAACCGTCGAAGCCCTGCTCGGTGAAGGTGGGCACGTTGGGCAGTGCACCCACGCGGCGCGCGCCCGTGATGCCCAGCGCCTTGATGCGGCCGGACTGCACATGCGTGCGTGCAGTGGACGGGTTGGACCAGGCGATGTCGAGCACGCCGCCGAACATGTCCATATGCGCCTGCGCCTCGGCCTTGTAAGGCACATGCTCCAGCGGCGCGCCGCTCTGGCGCTTGAAAAGTTCGCCCCACAGGTGCGCGGCCGAGCCGTTGCCCCAGGTGCCGTAGGTCACGCGGCCCTTGGCCTTGGCCCAGGCGACCAGTTCCTTCAGGTTGTTCGCCGGGTTGGCCGCGGGCACCACCAGCATCGGGCCGCCGGTGGCGATCTGCGTCAGCGGCTGGAAGTCGCGCACCGGGTCGTAGGGCACCTTCTGCTGCAGCATCGGCACCGTGGTGTGCGTCAGCGACAGCGTGAGCATCAGCGTGTAGCCGTCGGCCGGCGCGCGGGCCACGAAGTCGGCGGCGACGATGCCGCTGGCGCCCGGCTTGGGGTCGACCAGCACC
Organism: Burkholderiales bacterium; assembly: GCA_038331055.1. Lineage (GTDB taxonomy): Bacteria > Pseudomonadota > Gammaproteobacteria > Burkholderiales > Burkholderiaceae_C > Rubrivivax. The sequence continues at coordinate 4,003 of JBBQOR010000173.1, read as the reverse complement.
TGCTGGCCCCAGCGCTGCGTCAGGCGTTCGCCGTACAGCCGGGCGATGGTGTCGATCGGCCCACCCGCCGTGCCGAAGGGCACCAGGCGGATCGGCTTGTTCGGGTAGGCGGCCTCCTGCGCCGTCGACGGCAGGCCCTGCAGCACGAGCGCGCCGCCACCCAGCCAGTGCAGCACGCGGCGGCGCTGCGGGGCGGTGGTGACGGGGTGGCCGCGTGGGCTGTCTTGTCGGCTGTCGTGCTGGCTGTCGTGCTGGCTCATGAATGTCTCCGAGGATGGTGCCGCAGACTACGCAACGGCGCCGTGCAGATCAAGCTGGGGCTTAGACCGAGGCGGGGGCCCTGCGCCACGCCGCCATGACTGCGGACTCAGCCGAACAGATCGCCGCGCTGCGGTGGCGTGAGCCCCAGATGACGGTACGCGGCCAGCGTGGCGATGCGCCCGCGCGGCGTGCGCTGCAGGTAGCCCTGCTGAATCAGGTAGGGCTCGATGACGTCCTCGATCGTGCCCGACTCTTCACCGATCGCCGCGGCCACGTTGTCCAGCCCCACCGGGCCGCCGTCGAAGCGGTGCACCACCGCCTCCAGTAGCTTGCGGTCCATCACGTCCAGGCCCAGCGGGTCCACATCCAGCATCGCCAGCGCCCGGTCGGCCGTCAGCGTGTCGATGCGGCCGTCGCCCTTCACCTGCGCGTAGTCGCGCACGCGGCGCAGCAGCCGGTTGGCGATGCGCGGCGTGCCGCGGCTGCGGCGTGCGATCTCCAGCGCGCCCTGTGCGTCGACCTCGACCTTCAGCAGCCCGGCCGAACGCGTGACGATGCGCGTGAGCTCTTCGGCGCTGTAGAACTCGAGCCGCGCGACGATGCCGAAGCGGTCGCGCAGCGGGTTGGTCAGCATGCCCGCGCGGGTGGTGGCGCCGACCAGCGTGAAGGGCTGCAGGTCGAGCTTGATCGAGCGCGCGGCCGGGCCCTCGCCGATCATGATGTCGATCTGATAGTCCTCCAGCGCCGGGTACAGGATCTCCTCGACCACCGGACTCAGGCGGTGGATCTCGTCGATGAACAGCACATCGTTGCGCTCGAGGTTGGTGAGGATGGCCGCCAGATCCTTGGGCTTTTCCAGCACCGGGCCCGAGGTCTGGCGCAGGTTCACGCCCAGTTCCTGCGCCACGATGTGTGCCAGCGTGGTCTTGCCCAGGCCTGGTGGGCCGAACAGCAGCACATGATCCAGCGCCTCGCCGCGGCCGCGCGCGGCGCCGATGAAGATCTCGAGTTGTTCGCGCGCCTTGGCCTGGCCGACATAGTCGTGCAGCACCTTGGGCCGCAGCGCACGCTCGATCGCCTCTTCGTTGGGCGAGGCGCGCGCAGCGCTGACCATGCGGGCGGGGGCGGGCGCCTGGGCGAGGTCGTCGGTCTGGATGGCCATGTCTTCATTATCGCGACGCGGCGGCCGCCACAATCGTGCTCATCCTGTTGCCATGAGACTTGCCATGACCCTGCGCCGATCGATCTTGCTGGTGGCCGCCTGCGCGGCTTCTCTTGCGGCTGCCTTCGCGCTGCCCGCGCTGGCCCAGACCGCGCCCAAGGTGCAGGACGCCTGGGCCCGACCCACCGTCGAAGGCCAGGCCGGCGGCGGCGGGTTCCTGAAGATCACCGGTGGCGCCACGGCCGACCGGCTGCTGGCTGCGAGCGCCGGCGTCGCGCAGCGGGTGGAACTGCACACGATGTCGATGGAAGGCGACGTGATGCGCATGCGCCAGGTGCAGGGCATCGACGTGCCCGCCGGCCAGACGGTGGAGCTCAAGCCCGGCGGCCTGCACATCATGTTTATCGGCTTGCGCGCACCGCTGCAGACCGGCACCAGCTTTCCGCTCACCTTGCGCTTCGAGAAGGCCGGCGAGGTGAAGGTCGACGTGAAGGTCAGTCCGCGTCCGGGCATGGCCGCGGGCTCGGGCTCGGGTCACAAGCACTGAGCGCCGCAGGCGGCGCGCGAGCGCTCAGCGGTTGAGCGCGCGCAGGGCCAGCTTGATGCCCTCGGCCACACCCACCTCGGCCGGCAGCGCCTTCAGCGCCACGCCCGCCTCGCGCTCGTTGTAGCCCAGCGCGCGCAGCGCCTGCGCAATGTCGTCCTGCGCGGCGCTGGTGTGCACCGGGCGTGAGAGGTCCGGTGCCAGCCGGTCCTTCAGTTCGAGCAGCAGCCGCTCGGCGGTCTTCTTGCCGATGCCCGGCACCTTGATCAGCCGCGCGACGTCCTGCGCCGCCACGGCGCCGGCCAGGTCGGCCACCGACAGCCCGGACAGGATGGCCAGCGCGGTGCGCGGGCCGACGCCGCTGATGCGCACCAGTTCGCGGAAGGTGTGCCGCTCGGCAGGGGTGAGAAAGCCGTACAGCACCTGCGCGTCTTCGCGTACCACGAAGTGCGTCAGCAGCACCACGCGCTCGCCCAGGGCGGGCAGGTTGTAGAAGCTGCTCATCGGCACTTCGACCTCGTAGCCGAGGCCGCCGACATCGACCAGGATCTGCGGGGGGGACTTTTCGGCCAGCAGGCCGGTAAGACGACCGATCATGCCCGCATTGTGCCGGCCGCCGATGTGCTCAGCGGAACAGGCCCATGCGCTGCGCTTCGAGCGCGGCTTCGGCACGCGAGCTGACGTTGAGCTTGCGGTAGATCTGCTTGACGTAGTCGGCGATGGTGTGCCGGCTCAGGCCCAGCTGCACGCCGATCTCGGGCAGCGTGTAGCCCTTGGCCACGCGCAGCAGCACCTCGGTCTCGCGGTCGGTGAGCTGCACGTGGGGCATCACCTGCGCGGCCACCGGCGGTTTGCTCTTGGCGCTGAAGTAGGCCATCACGCGGCGCGCGATCGACGGCGACAGCGGAGGCTCGCCCTGGCTGATGCGCTGCAGCTGTTCGGTGATCAGTTCACGCGGCTGCTCCTTCAGGATGTAGCCGAAGGCGCCGGCCTGCAGGGCGGGGAACAGATGCTCGTCGTCGTCATGGATGGTGACGACCACCGACTGCGACTCGGGCTGCACGTCGCGCAGCCGCGTGACGACGTCGACGCCGCTGCCATCGGGCAGGCCGAGGTCGATCAGCGCCAGATCGAACTTGACCGCCGAGACCAGCTCGAGCGCGTCATGCACGCGCGAGGCCTCGACCACCTGCGCGGCGGGGAACACCTGCAGCACGAGCGCACGCATCCAGGCACGAATCTCGGGCAGGTCCTCGAGCAGCAGGATGTGTTTCATGACGGCCTTGGTGGGCACCCTTTCGGGTACTGGAAAATCATGCTACCCCCGGCCAGACCGCTGTGCTTACGGCTCGACCGCACGATCCAGCGGAAGCGTGAGCCGTATCACGGTGCCGTAGCCCGGGCCCGACTCCACCAGGCACTGCCCCTGCAGCTGCTTGGCGCGGTGCTTCATGCTGGCCATGCCGTGGCCCCGGTCGAGCCGCCCGTCGAGCTCCATCGGGATGCCGCCGCCGTTGTCCTGGATGACCAGTTGAAAGTCGCCTTCCTCGATGGCGCAACGCAACGTGCAGCGCGAGGCGCCGCTGTGCTTGATGATGTTGCTGGTGGCTTCACGCAGGATGCGCGTGGTCTGCACATAGGCGCGCGCCGACAGCGTCTGCGGCAGGTCTTCTGGCGCCGACCACTCGGCCTCGATGCCGGCCTGCGCCAGCCGCGACACCACCTCGGCGCGCCAGTCGCCCAGCGCATCGGCCAGCCTCACCGGCTTGCCGGTGAGGCCGCGCACCGACAGCCGCATCTCCTCGAGCGCCTCGCGCGCGAGCGTGGAGATGCGCTGGTCGTCGCTGGTGTGCACGATGGTCAGCAGCTTGGCGCCCAGGTCGTCATGCAGATCGGCGGCGATGCGCTTTCGCTCGCGGTCGGTGACCTGCTCCACGCGCAGCTCGGCCAGCTGGCGGAAATTGCGCTCGATCTCGGCGGTGGCCTCGCGGATGCGCGCCTCCAGGCTGATGCGCGAGGCCTCGGCGGCCTGCAGG
>JBBQOR010000172.1:0-5487 GCA_038331055.1 Burkholderiales bacterium | reverse complement strand
CGAGGCCACCACCGGCAGCAGCGCGTCCGCGAAGTCGTTGCGTGCGGTCTGCGCGTTCGTCGGGTAGGTGGTGATGGTGGTCGAGTACGCCACTCCCGTGGGCGTGGTGTCGGTGTTCTTGCTGTAGTCGGCAATCAGCGTGATCTTCAGGCTGCGGTTGGGCGTCAGGTCCAGCCGCCCCCGAATGCCCTTGCGGTCGTAGCCGTTGACGGTGCTGCCGTCGAACACGTTGGTGATGTTGCCGTCGTACTTGCCGGCGATCACGCCCAGAGAGGCGCGTGCGAAGTCCTTGGCCAACTCACCCGAGACGCCGGCGCGCACGCGCGTCTCGCCGCCCTGGAACAGCGACAGATCGATGTAGCGCTCGGTCGCCTTGCCGGGGGCCTTGCTGACGATGCTGATCGCGCCGGCCGAGGCGTTCTTGCCGAACAGGGTGCCCTGCGGCCCGCGCAGGATCTCGATGCGCTCGACATCCACCAGGTCGAGCGTGGCCTGGCCGGGGCGAGCGGTGACAACGCCGTCAAGCGCCAGCGAGACGGTGGGTTCGACCCCCGGCGAGGTCGAGATGGTGCCCACGCCACGGATGAACAGCGAGCTGTCCTTGTTGCTGGCGTTGGCGCGGAAGTTCACCGAGGGCGTCTGCTGCGTGATCAGCGACAGGTTGTTCAGGTTGGCCGCCTCGAGGTCGCCGCCGCCAAGCACCGAAATGGCGATCGGCGTTTCCTGAAGCGGCTGCACCCGCTTGGTGGCGGTGATGTTGATCGTCTGCAGCGCACCGTCGGTGGGCTGCTGCGCCCAGGTGGGCGAGGTGGCGATCAGCACGGCCATGGGGATCAGGCCCAGCCGAAGGGAATTCGGACGTCGCGTCATGGGGTCTCCTCTGTCGTTCTGGCTGCGCCTGCGGCAACGTCGGCCGTGGCGGGGGGCAGGTTTTGCGGGCAACGCTTGTTACCGCTAACAAGGTCACCGTCTGACATTAGCACCGGCCCTGCCGGACGCGAACTCAGGCAAACCCTGGGGGCGCGACAGCCCGCCGCTCAGCGCTGGATATCACCCAGGCAGAGGTACTTCAATTCGACGTAGTCGTCGATGCCCTGGTGCGCGCCCTCGCGGCCGAGGCCGCTTTGCTTGACGCCGCCGAAGGGCACTTCGGCGGTCGAGATCAGCCCGGTGTTGATGCCCACCATGCCGTACTCCAGCGCTTCGGCGACGCGGAAGATGCGGCCGATGTCGCGGCTGTAGAAGTAGCTCGCCAGGCCGAACTCGGTGGCGTTGGCGGCTGCGATGGCCTCGGCCTCGGTGCCGAAGCGGAACACCGGCGCCACCGGGCCGAAGGTCTCTTCCTTGGCGCACAGCATCTCGCTCGTCACCTCGGCCAGCACGGTAGGCGTGAAGAAGCGGTCGCCGAACTTGGCCGCGCGCGTGCCGCCGATGACCAGCCGCGCGCCCCTGGCGAGGGCGTCGGCCACATGGCTCTCGACCTTGGCCAGCGCCTGGTCGTCGATCAGCGGGCCCTGTGCCACGCCGGGCTCGAAGCCGTTGCCCAGCGTGATGGCGGCCGCCTTGGCCGCGAGCTTGTCGACGAAGGCGTCGTAGACGCTGTCCTGCACGTAGATGCGGTTGGCGCAGACGCAGGTCTGGCCGGCGTTGCGGTACTTGCTGACCATCGCGCCTTCGACGGCGCTGTCGAGGTCGGCGTCGTCGAAGACGATGAAGGGCGCGTTGCCGCCGAGTTCGAGGCTGAGCTTCTTCACCGTCGGCGCGCACTGGCGCATCAGGATGCGGCCGACCTCAGTGCTGCCGGTGAAGGACAGGTGGCGCACCACGTCGCTGCTGCACAGCACGTTGCCGATGGCGATGCTGCTGGCGCTGTCGGCCGGCAGCACGTTGAGCACGCCGGCTGGCATGCCGGCGCGTTGCGCCAGTTCGGCCACGGCAAGCGCCGACAGCGGCGTCTGCTCGGCCGGCTTGATGAGCACCGGGCAGCCGGCGGCCAGGGCCGGCGCCACCTTGCGCGTGATCATCGCGATCGGAAAGTTCCACGGCGTGATCGCCGCGCACACCCCGACCGGCTGCTTGAGCACCAGGTAGCGCTTGTTGATGTCGGTGGTGGGAATGGTCTCGCCGTAGACTCGCTTGGCTTCTTCGGCGAACCACTCGATGAAGCTGGCGCCGTAGACCACCTCGCCGCGCGCCTCGGCCAGCGGCTTGCCCTGCTCGGCGGTCATGATGCGCGCCAGGTCGTCGGCATGCTGCATCAGCAGCGCGTACCACTTCATCATCACCGCCGCGCGTTCCTTGGCGGTCTTGGCGCGCCAGGCCGGCCAGGCGCGCTCGGCCGCCGATAGCGCAGAAGCCGTTTCCACCGCGCCCAGGTTGGCCACCTGCGCCAGTTCCAGACCGGTGGCCGGGTCGCTGACCCTGAAGCGACTGCTGCCGGCGACCCATTCTCCGTTGATCAGGCCCTCGGTCTTCAACAGGCCCAGGTCTTTCAGGCTGGACAGCGGCGAGGTCGGTAAGGTCGACGTGGGCATGTGCATCTCCTGTTCCAGCGCATTTTGGCTTGATGCAGACCCAGCCCGCACGCCTACAATCTGGTTGTTTCAACCAACCCGGCCGCATCCATGAGCACGCAGAGCATCGGCCTTTTCGAAGCCAAGACGCACCTGTCAGAACTGGTGGCGCGCGCCGAACGCGGCGAGGAAGTCGTCATCACGCGGCACAACAAGCCGGTGGCGCGCCTGGTGCCGATCGTCTCCGAAGCACCCGATGCGGCTGAACGCCGGGTTGCCGTCACGGCGCTGCTGGATGCCGCACGCGGGCGCCGGCTGGACGCTGACTGGCAGGCCTGGCGCGACGAGGGCCGTCCTTGACCGAGACCCCCTGGCCCAGCTTCGTGCTCGACAGCTCGGTCGCGCTGGGTGCCTTCTTCGAGGACGAGCAGGATGATTACTCGCTGGCCGTCTGGCGCTCGCTGGAAGGCGCGCAGGCCTGCGTGCCGGCGCTGTGGCATCTGGAGATGGGCAACATACTGTCGCGCGCTCTGCGCTCGGCACGCATCACGACCGCGGGCATCGACCAGGCCTGGGCGCATCTGTCGGCGGTCGGGCTGCGCACCTTGCCCGCGCCGGGCGATGCGCGGCACTGGGCGCAGCGTGCTGCCGACTGGGGCCTGCCGGCCTACGACGCCTGCTACCTGGACTGCGCACTGCAGCAGCGCGTGCCGCTCGCCACCAAGGACCCTTTGCTGGCCGAAACCGCGCGCCGCGTCGGCGTGCCGCTTTATCTGAACCGTATTGCCGAGACCCGTCGATGAAAGCCTCAGAGATCCGCTCCACCTTCCTCGAGTTCTTCGAGTCCAAGGGCCACCAGGTGGTGGCGTCCAGCCCGGTGGTGCCGGGCGACGACCCCACGCTGCTGTTCACCAACGCCGGCATGAACCAGTTCAAGGACGTGTTCCTGGGCTTCGACAAGCGCGCCTACACGCGCGCAGCCACCAGCCAGAAATGCATCCGCGCCGGCGGCAAGCACAACGATCTCGAGAACGTGGGCTACACCGCGCGCCACCACACCTTCTTCGAGATGCTGGGTAACTTCAGCTTCGGCGACTACTTCAAGCGCGACGCGCTGCAGTACGCCTGGGAGCTGCTGACGGTGCACTTCAAGCTGCCCGCCGACAAGCTCTGGGCCACTGTCTACGCCGAGGACGAAGAGGCCTACGCGATCTGGAAGGACGTCGTCGGCCTGCCGCCCGAGCGCATCGTGCGCATCGGCGACAACAAGGGCGGGCGCTACATGTCCGACAACTTCTGGATGATGGGCGACACCGGCCCCTGCGGCCCGTGCAGCGAGATCTTCTTCGACCACGGCCCGGCCGTGGCCGGCGGCCCGCCCGGCAGCCCCGATGGCGACGGCGACCGCTACATCGAGATCTGGAACAACGTCTTCATGCAGATCAACCGCAGCGAAGACGGTGTGATGCACCCGCTGCCCAAGCCCAGTGTCGACACCGGCATGGGCCTGGAGCGGCTGGCCGCGGTGCTGCAGCATGTGCACAGCAACTACGAGATCGACCTCTTCGCGCGCCTGCTGGTGGCGGCGAAGCAGGCGGTCGAGCACGCCGGCGCGCGCGACGTGGCCGCCGATGTGCCCTCGTTGAAGGTGATCGCCGACCACATCCGCGCCTGCAGCTTCACCGTCACCGACGGCGTGATCCCCGGCAACGAGGGCCGCGGCTACGTGCTGCGCCGCATCGCCCGCCGCGCCATCCGCCACGGCTACAAGCTGGGCGCGCGGCGGCCCTTCTTCCACACGCTGGTGGCGCCGCTGGTGGCCGAGATGGGCGAGGCCTACCCCGAACTGGCGCGCGCCGGCAGCCGCGTGACCGAGGTGCTCAAGCAGGAAGAAGAGCGCTTCTTCCAGACGATTGCCAACGGCATGGAGATTCTCGAGTCGGCGCTGTCGAACCTGGACCGGACGGGCGCGCGGACGATCGACGGCGACACCGCCTTCAAGCTGCACGACACCTTCGGCTTCCCGCTCGACCTGACGGCCGATGTCTGCCGCGAGCGCGGCGTGGCCGTCGACGAGGCCGGCTTCAACGCGGCCATGACCCGCCAGCGCGAGCAGGCCCGCGCCTCGGCCAAGTTCAAGATGGCCGCGGGGCTGGAGTACCAGGGCGGCGACACCGCCTTCCACGGCTACGAGCACCTGGTCTGCGAACACAGCAAGGTAGTCGCGATCTACATCGACGGCAGCCCGGTGAACCGCGCGCAAGCCGGCGACGACGTGGTGATCGTGCTCGACCACACGCCGTTCTACGCCGAGAGCGGCGGCCAGGTCGGCGACCACGGCGAGCTGCGCAACCCGCGTGCCCGCGTGCTGGTGGAAGACACGGTGAAGGTGCAGGCGGCGGTGCACGGCCACCAGGGCCGCGTCGTCGAAGGCGAGGTCGAGGTGGGTGACGGCTTCGTCGCCCGCGTCGACGGCGAGCGCCGCGCGAAGACCGTGCGCAACCACAGCGCCACCCACCTGATGCACAAGGCACTGCGCGAGGTGCTGGGCGCGCATGTGCAGCAAAAGGGCAGCCTGGTGACGCCCGAGCGCACACGCTTCGACTTTGCGCACAACGCGCCGATCAGCGACGCGCAGCTGGCGCAGGTGGAGGCGCTGGTCAACGCCGAGATCCTGGCCAACGCCGCCACGCAGGCGCGCGTGATGGGCATCGAAGACGCGCAGAAGGCCGGCGCGATGATGCTCTTCGGCGAGAAGTACGGCGACGAAGTGCGTGTGCAGGACATCGGCAGCAGCCGTGAACTCTGCGGCGGCACGCATGTGCAGCGCAGCGGCGACATCGGCCTCTTCAAGATCGTGATGGAAGGCGGCGTGGCGGCGGGGATCCGCCGTGTCGAGGCGATCACCGGCGACAACGCGGTGCGCTACGTGCAGGACCTCGACGCGCGCATCAACGCGGCCGCCGCGGCCCTC
>JBBQOR010000171.1:0-5497 GCA_038331055.1 Burkholderiales bacterium | reverse complement strand
CGTGCCGCGGATAACGGCCGGGGCGATGACGCCGCGCGCCAGCGGCCCGAGCAGGTCGCCGCACTTCTTCAGCGCCTCGTCGGTGTCGACCCACAACCCGGCGCCGACGAAGCAGTCGTCGTCGGCCTCGCGCATCTGCGGCGTGAAGCCGCCGATCAGGTCGAGGTGGCTGCCAGAACGCAACCAGGCGCCGTGGATCAGCGGCTCGGTGGCCAGCGTCGCGCAGCTGATCACATCGGCCTGCGCCACCGCGGCCGGCAGATCAGCCACCGCGTCGGCGTCGATGCCGGCGTTGCGCCAGGTCTTGGCCAGCACCACCGCGTGCGCCGGTTTGCGTGCCCACACCTGCACCTGCTCGATCGGCAGCACGGCGCGGTAAGCGTGCGGCAGCAGCGCGGCCACACGGCCGGCACCCACCACCAGCAGCCGGCGCGCATCAGGCCGCGCCAGCATCGAGGCGGCCAGCGCCGACGCCGCGGCGGTGCGCCGCGCGGTGATCTGGTCGCCGTCCATCTGCGCCAGCGGCTGGCCGGTGCGCGCGTCGTACAGCGTGTAGGTGGCAAACAATCCCGGCAGGCCGCGCGCGGCGTTGCCGGGGAAGACGTTGACGGTCTTGATGCCCAGGTAAAGCCCGGGCAGCCAGGCCGGCATGATGAGCACCGTGCCGGGGGTGCCTGGGTTTGCGCCGGGCACTTCGAGCGTGTGCGTGTGGCGCAGCGGCACCTCGCAGCCGCTGATGAACAAACGCCGAAGCGCGTCGATCAGGCGGTCGAAGGGCAGTGCCTGGAGGGTGGCGGTGCTGTCGTAGGTCTTCATGCGGCTCCTGCGGTGGCGCGGCCCGGCGTGCGGGCGGCTGTGCCGGCCATGATGAACCCGCCGGCCACCGCGCTGAGCAGGCCGTTGCCCGACAGGTAGCCCCAGACCGCGTTGCCGCTGACGCCGCGCGCCGCGCCGCCGGCCGCCAGCAGGTTGGGCAGCGGCGTGCCGTCCTCGCGCAGCACGCGGCCGTGGGCATCGATGTCCAGCCCGCCCTGCGTGTGGAAGAGCGCGCCCGTGACCTTGACGGCGTGGTGCGGCGGCGCCAGCCGTGTGGCGCCCAGCGTGGCCGCCAGCACGGCAGCGTCGCAGCCGATCAGCGCGGCCAGCGGGCCCGCGCCGCCGGCGCTTCTGAGCGCACCGGCCGCCTCGGCGTCGCGGAAGTCGGCAAAGCCGCGCGCCAGCGCCAGCAGGCGGTCGTCGAACAGGTTCCAGGCCACGCCGCCGGGCTGGCGCAGCACCTCCACTGCGGCCTCGGAGTAGCCGGCGGTCTCGTCGTGGAAGCGCTCGCCGTGGGCGTTGACCTGGATGCCGCCTTCCATCATCACCGCCCAGGTCATCAAGCTGCCCTGCGGCACGACCCACGAGCCATGGCCCTGGCAGCCGCCCAGGTCGGCCAGCGCCGCGCCGAGCGCGCGGCCCCAGGCGATGGCGCTGCCGTCGTTGCCCGCGTGGCCGGCGAAGGGCGCGCCGCGCATCGGCAACAGCAGTTCGTCCACCAGTGCCGCATTGCCGCCAAAACCGTTGCAGGCCAGCAGCAGCATCTCGCAGCCCAGGTGTTCGATCTGGCCGTCGGGCCGCCTGTAGCCCAGGCCCAGGATGCGTTCATCGCCGTCGCACCACAACTCGTGCACCTGCGCCTGCGTGAGCAGCATCGCCCCCGCGCGCTGCGCCGCCCCGTCGAGCGCGGCGATCAGCGCTGCGCCGGTGCGTTGCGCCAGCGTATGCATGCGCAGCCGGGTGTGGCCCGGGTAGAGAAAGCCGTCGAGCACTTCGAAGGCCAGCCCGTGCCGCGCCTGCAGTGCGTCCAGCGCGGGCACGATGGCCTGGGTGTAGGCGGCCACCAGTGCCGGCGCGGCGGTGCCGCGCGCCTTGTGCTGGATGTCTTCGGCCAGCCGCGCCGGGCTGTCGTCGGCCACGCCGGCCGCGCGCTGGGCCGCGGTGCCGGCGGCCGGGATGAAGCCCGAGGACAGCGACGTCGAACCGCCGGGCTGCGCGTCGCGTTCCAGCAGCACGCAGTCCACACCGGCCTCGCGCAGGAAGATCGCGGCCGTCAGCCCGCAGGCCCCCGCGCCGACCACGGCCACCGGCACCTGCGGCGTGCCGGCGGGCATCCGTGCCGCGCGCACGATCGTGGGCGGAAGACTCGTCGGCGCAAGCCCTGTCGACATCACAGGCCCTATGCCGTCGGCCTGAACAGGTACTGCCCGCGCGGCTTGCCGACCACGCCCTGGGCGTGGTCGTAGACCAGTTGCCCGCGCAGGAAGGTCTGCTCGACGCGGGCCGACAGCTCCAATCCCTCGAAGGGCGTGTAACCCTGGGTCGAAGGCGAGTCGCTGGCGCGGATGGTCCAGGTCTTCGCCGGGTCGACCAGCGCCAGATCGGCGTCGTAGCCTTCGGCGATGTCGCCCTTGCGGTTCAGCCCGTAGCGCTGCGCCGGGTTCCAGCACAGCACCCGCGCCATGTGGTTGAAGCCCATGCCGCGCCGCATGCCTTCGCTGACCAGCGCCGGCAGCAGGTACTCGGTGCCGCCGAAGCCGCTCTTGGCCATCCAGATGTTGCCGAAGTAGTGCTTCGGGATCTTCATCTCGTGACGGCAGCAGGCGTGGTCGCTGACCACCCAGTCGATCTCGCCGGCCAGCAGCGCCTGCCACAGGTACTCGACGTCCTCGCGCGGGCGGATCGGCGGGTTCACCTTGGCCAGCTCGGCGGCTTTCGAGCCGATGTCCAGCATCAGGTGGCCGATGGTCACCTCGCGGCGGAAGTCGATGTGCGGAAACACCTCGGCCATCATCAGCGCGGCCTGCATCGCCTTGCGTGAGCTCAGGTGCAGCAGGTTGATGTTGGGCAGCGCGGTCTCGTGCGCCAGGTAGCTGGCGATGAACACCGCCAGCCCTTCGCTGTGCGGCGGGCGCGCGGCGCTGTAGGCGGCCAGCCCCGAGAGGCTCTTGTCGTTCTCCACGATGCGGGTCCAGGCGGTCATGATCTCCGCCGTCTCGCAGTGCAACGACAGCGAGATCTGGTGCGCCTTGTCGGGAAACTGCTCGCGTGCGGCCTGCACGCCGCGCATGATGAATTCGAAGTGCGCGAAGTCGTAGCGCTCGTCCTCGCCGATCATCAGGAAGTCGCGCTGGCTGTCGCTCTTGCCGTGCAGGCCGTGCGAGCCGTAGAACATGAAGATCTTGAAGCTGCTGACCCCATGCTTGTCGATCAGCATCGGGATCTCGCCGATGTGCGTGCGGTCCATCGGCGCCAGGTGAAAGCCGTAATCGACGTGGAAGCGGCCCTTCGCCAGCTTGAGCACCTCGGGGAAGAACTTGCGGTACGGCCCGCCCTTGTTCAGGTAGTACTGGCCGGTGCGAAAGTAGTTCAGGCTGGACGTGACGCCGCCCATCGCGGCGGCGCGGCTCTCGCTGACGGCATCGTCCTGCAGCGGCGAATAGATGCCGGCGTGCATGTGCGCGTCGACCACGCCGGGGAAGGCCAGCAGCCCGCGCCCGTCGTGCACCGCCACCGCGCGCGCCGGTTCCAGGCCGGGCGACACCTTGGCGATGCGGCCGTCCTTGACGGCAATGTCGGCTTCGGTCACCACGTTGCCCTGCGGGCGCACGACACGCAGGTTCTTGATCAGCAGGTCGAACTCGGGTCGGTGGCTCATCGGGTCTCCAGTCGCTTCTTCAGCTGGGGCAGCAGGCCGCCGGCTTCGACCATGTCGAGCAGGAAGCCGGGGATCGGGTGGCAGGGCAGCGCCTCGCCGCTGGCGCGCGTGATGCGGCCGGCCCGGGCGTCGAAGCCGACCTGCTCGCCGTCATCGATCAGCCCGGCCTTGGGGCAGGTCAGCAGCAACAGGCCGACGTTGAAGGCATTGCGCAGATACAGGCCGCTGAAGCTGGGCGCGATGACCGCCGCCAGCCCCAGGTGCACCAGCACCGAGGCCGCCTGCTCACGCGAGGAGCCGATGCCGAAGTGCGCGCCGGCGACGATCACGTCGCCGCGCCGCACGCCCGCGGCAAAGTCGGGGCGCACCGCCTCCAGGCAATGGCCCGCCGTGCGCTCGATGCCGTGCTTCATCGTGTGGCCGGGGGCCAGCTGGTCGGTGTCGACCTCCGGCGGCAGCCGCCAGACGCGGCCTGCGCCCGCGCTCACCGCAGCACCTCGCGTGCATCGGCGATGCGCCCGCGCAGGGCAGACGCCGCCACCGTGTAGGGCGAGCCCAGGTAGACCTGCGCGGTGGCCGCGCCCATGCGGCCCTTGAAGTTGCGTGCGGTCGAGGAGATCACCGTCGCGCCCTCGGCGATGGCGCTGCCGTAGCCGGCGCAGGCGCCGCAGGCGCTGGGTAGCAGCGTGGCGCCGGCGTCCAGCAGGTAGCGCATCACGCCTTCGCGCTCGGCCGCCTCGCGGTCGGCCACGCTGGCCGGCGCCACCAGCAGCTGCACACCGGCGGCGATCTTGAAGCCGGCCAGCACGCGCGCGGCGGCGCGCAGGTCATCGAGCTTGGCGCCGGTGCAGGCGCCGATGTAGGCCACGTCGATGCGCGTCGGCTCGAGGTCATCGACCGCGCGCACGTTGGCCGGGCTGTGCGGCAGCGCCACCTGCGGCGCCAGCGACGAGGCATCGAAGGCGTAGCGGGTGCCCGGGGCGTCTTCGTCGCTGAACCACGGCGCGCTGTCCACGCCGGGCGCCCCATGCGCGGCCAGCCAGTCGCGCGTGGTCTCGTCAGGCGCCACCAGCCCCACCTGCGCGCCCAGCTCGGCGGCCATGTTGCACAGGGTCATGCGTTCGGCCATGGGCAGCGCGGCCACCGCCTCGCCGCAGTACTCCACCGCCTGGTACTGCCCGCCGTTCATGCCGAAGCGGCCGATCATCGCCAGCATCATGTCCTTGGCCGACACGCCATCGGCCAGCCGTCCGCTCCAGCGCATGAACAGGGTCTGCGGCACCTGCAGCCAGATCTCGCCGGTGACCACCACGCCCAGCATCTCCGTGGCGCCGATGCCGAACATGTAGGCCCCGAAGGCGCCGCCGGTGGACGAGTGCGAATCGCCGCCGACGCAGAACATGCCCGGCCGGATATGCCCATGCTGCGGCACCACCACGTGGCAGATGCCCTGGCTGTCGTAGACATGCGGCAGCGCCTGCTCGCGCGCCCAGTCGCGCGCCAGCCGCACGATGCGGCGCGACTCTTCATCGGCCTCGGGCACGTAGTGGTCCATCACCAGCACCACCTTGCTGCGGTCCCAGATCTGCGCACCGAGTTCCTGGAGCATCGGCTTCAGGCGCCGCGGGCCGCTGCTGTCGTGGAACATCGCCAGGTCGACGCGGCTGTGGACGACCTCGCCCGGCTGCACCTGCGCGCGCCCGGCCGCGCGCGCCACCAGCTTCTGCGCCAGCGACGCGGTCGTTGTCATCGCCGCCCGGCGCCGCGCGCGGCGTCGCTTGCGCGCAGCGAGGCGCCCGGAGC
>JBBQOR010000170.1:0-5517 GCA_038331055.1 Burkholderiales bacterium | reverse complement strand
GATGGAAGACATCGAGCTCAGCCGCCGGCTGCGCGCCGTCGGGCCACCGGCCTGCCTGCGCCAGACGGTACTCACCTCGGGACGGCGCTGGCAGGCCCGCGGCGTGTGGCGCACCATCTTCCTGATGTGGCGCCTGCGCTGGCGCTACTGGCGCGGCGAGTCGCCGGATACGCTGGCGCGGGCTTACCGTTGAGCGACCGCGTCGCCGCCGGATGACATCCGGCCCGAAATCCGAGGCGGCGCCAGCGGGCATGGCGCATGTGGTGGTGATGGCCAAAGCCCCCACCGCCGGCCTGGCCAAGACGCGACTTGCGCCGGTGCTCGGCGCCGAGGGCGCTGCCCGCCTGGCCGAGCAACTGCTGGACCACGCCGTGGCGCAGGCGGTGGCCGCCGGGTTGGGTGGCGTCACGCTGTGGGCCACGCCCGACACCCGGCACCCCGCCTTCGTCCGGCTGCAAGCGCAGCACGGCGTGGCGCTGGCGACCCAGGTCGACGGCGACCTCGGCCGGCGCATGGCCGATGCTTTCACCAGCACCTTCGAGCAGCACCACGGCGCGGTGCTGCTGATGGGCACCGACCTGCCCGGCCTGACGGCCGCCACGCTGCAAGCCGCCGCCGCGCAGCTGGTCCTCCACGATGCCGTGTTCGTGCCCGCGCTGGACGGCGGCTATGGCCTGGTCGGGCTGCGCCCCTGCACGGCGCACACGCTGAGCCTGCTGTTTGACGACATGCAGTGGAGCCAGCCGCAAGTGATGGCGCAGACCCGTCTGCGCCTGGCGGCGGCCGGGTTGCGGCACGGCGAGCTGCCCGCAGTGGCCGATATCGACACGGCCGACGATCTGATCCACCTGCCTGCCGGCTGGCTCGGCAGCACGGCCCCTCGCTGAGGCGCCGGGCCCCGCCCTTCAGCCGTCCCCTGACACCCTGCCCCGGCTGGTCTTGACCTGCGAGCGCACCGCCTTGCCCTGCAGACGGCGCTGCTTGGAGCCATAGCTCGGCCTGGTGGCGCGGCGCACGCCGGGGGGCTGCGCGGCCTCGTCCACCATCGCCTGCAGCCGCGCCAGCGCCTCGGCGCGGTTCATCGGCAGGCTGCGGTGGTCTTGCGCCTTGATCACTACCACACCGCCTTCGGTGATTCGCTGGTCGGCCTGGGCCAACAGCCGCGCCTTGACAGCCTCAGGCAGGGACGAGCCCTGCACGTCGAAGCGCAGGTGCACCGCGTTGGACACCTTGTTCACGTTCTGCCCGCCAGCGCCCTGCGCGCGGATGGCGTTGAACTCGACCTCGCGCGGGTCCACCTGCGGCGGCTTCAAGGCGACGCAAGACTCTCAGTCGATGCTGGCGCCCGAGCGCTTGATCACCGGCGTCCAGCGGCTCAGCTCGCTCTGCATGTGCTGCGCCAGGCCTTCGGGCGTCGAGGCGATCACGTCGATGTAAGCGCGGCGCAGCCGCTCGACCGTCTCGGGCTGCCTGAGCGCGTCGGTGATCTCGCGGTTGAGCCGCGCGACGATCTCTGGCGGCGTCTTGGCCGGCGCCACGATGGCCATCCAGGCCAGCGCCTCGACCTCCGGGAAGCCGGCTTCGCGCAGCGTCGGGATGTCGGGGAACAGCGGGTTGCGCTGGCCGGTGGTCACCGCCAGCGGCACCATCTTGCCCGCCAGCACCTGCGGCATGATCGCCACAGGCGGCAGGCAGCCGAATTGCACATCGCCCTGCAGGATCGCCGTCACGGCCAGCGGCGAGGACGCATACGGAATGTGCACGGCAAAGGTGCCGGTGCGGATCTTCATGATCTCCACCGCCAGGTGCGACAGGCTGCCCACCCCGGTGGAGGAGAAATTGAACTTGCCCGGGTTGCGCTTCATCTGCTCGATGAATTCGCCCATGTTCTTCGCGCCCACCTGCACGCCGGCGGCGCAGATGCTGGACTGCGCTGCCGCCAGCGTGACGGGCACGAAGTCCTTGAACGGGTCGTAGGGCAGGTTCTTCGACATCTGCGTGTTGTAGACCAGCGGCCCGTTGGTCGAGACCAGCAGCGTGTAGCCGTCACCGTCGGCCTTGGCCACCGCGTTGGTGCCGGTAATGCCCCCGCCGCCCGGGCGGTTCTCGATGATCACCGGCTGGCCCAGGCGTTGGCCGAGCCTTTCGTTGAAAGAGCGCACCAGCACATCGGGCGACGATCCGGGCGGGAACGGCACCACCAAGCGGATCGGCCTGACGGGCCAGGTCTGTGCCTGCGCGCCCAGCGCCAGGGTCAAGCCAACGAGTGCGGCGGTGATGCGGATCATGTGGTCTCCTGCGGGGTCTTTGTGGTGACTTCGAGTGTACGGTCGGGGTGCTTGCGCAACCATTCAAGGGCCAGGGCGATGAGCCAGACGCCGGCGCCCAGCCGGGCCGAGCCGGTGGCCTCGGGGCGGCCGAGCACGGCCAGGCGCCGGCCGCTGAGTTCTGCCGCGACGGCGATCTCTGGCGGCCCGTCGGCCACCGAGGCGGTGGCCCAGGGCAGCCACGTCGTCGGCAATGCGCTGTGCCCGACCGCCTGCGCGGCGTAGCTGGCAAGCTCGAATACCGGCCGCGCCGCCAGCGGGCCGGTGGACGTGGCTTGGCAGCGCAGACGCCGCCCGTAGCGCGGCGGGTCCAGCCTGTCGACGGCGGCGCCATCGGCGGCCAGAGCGGCCACCGCCGCAGCGCCGATCAGCAGTTGCGGCAGCGCACTCGTGGTCGCCTGGCTGGGCGCCACGCCGATCACCACCTCGACTTCGGCCGCCGAAGCGTCGACCAGCGTCGCGCCGGCGCGCACCAGCGCCTCGGCCACCAGCCCGCCGAAAGGGTCGCCGTGATCGACCACCACCACCCGGGCCGTGGTGCGCACGGCAGGCGCCGATGCACGCGGCACGGGCGGCTCGCCGTCGAGCACACGAAACAGCGTCTCGGCCTTCAGCCGCGTCTCGGCTTCTTCACGCGCGGGGTCGGCATCGACGACCAGCGCACCGCCCACCCGCACCTCGGCGATGCCGTCCACCACGCGGGCGAAGCGCAACATCGTCAGCGCCTCGCAACTGCCGTCGCTGGCGATGCGCACCGCGGCGCCGGCGTACCAGCCGCGCCAACGGGCCTCGATCTGCTCGATGGCCAGGCGCGCCAGCGGCTTGGGGAATCCGGTGACGGTGGGCGGCGTCGCATGCGCGAGCACGATGTCGAAGGCATCGACGCCCGGCCTACGGCGCCCGCGGATGAAGTCGATCGTGTGCACGATGGTGCTGAAGAAGTGGATGCGCCGGCGCGCCACATGCTCGACCGTGCCGGGCACGCAGATCGTCGCGTGGTCGTTGCGGTCGGAGTCGGCGCAGATGGTCAGCGAGGCCTCTTCCTTGGCCGAGTTCATCAGCTCGCGCGCCTGTTCGTGGTCGTCGAAGGGATCGGCGCCGCGGCGCAGCGTGCCGCAGACCGGGGCTGATTCGATCCACTGCGCATCGGCCTGCACCTGCAGGTCGGGCGAGGCGCCGAAGACCGACTCGCCGCCACCCAGGTTCAGCGCGAACATGGCGGGGTACGGATTGCGCTCGCGCAGCAGCGTGAAGGCCGCGCTGGGCTTGACCTGGGTGGGCCGGCGCAGCGTCTGGCTCAGCACCAGCGAGTACAGATCGCCCTGGCGCATGCGCTCGATGGCGATCGCGACGCGTTGCGCATGCTCGCCCGGGGCCAGGTCGTCCACCAACCGTTCGAGCCGGGTCGGATCGATCTGCGCCGCGACAGCCGCAGGGTCGACATGCAGGCCGGGAAACTCGAACTGCACCCACTGGGCGCCCGCGGCGTCCAGGCGCAGCACGCGGTCGGGCAGGAACAGCGCGACGCGGCGCCGACCGTCGTCGGGCACGGCATCGCCGCGTTCGAGCCGGTAGAAGTCAAAGCTCAGCGCGCCATAGAACGCCAGTTCGCTGCTGGCCGGGGTGAACAGCGCCAGCACCTGGCGCAGCAGGCTCACCAGCGGGTGCGGCGCGCAGTCCACCGGCTCGAAGGCCAGCTCCAGCCGCCCCTGAACGGATGTGAACGACGCCAGCGGCGCGATGGCCGCCGCCAGCGCCACGCCCAGCGCGTTGCCGGGCACGATGCGCAGCCGGTTGCCGTCCAGATAGAACGCCAGCGGCGGCTCGACGCAGGCGAAGGCATGCTGGTGCAGCATGCCTTCGGCGTCGATGTCGCAGCCGATCCAGGCGCCCGGCAGCAGGTCAAGGCGCGCCAGCAGGTTCGCCGCTGCGCCGGGCTCCGCCGGCATGACGCGACGCTCGACGTGGATCGTCATGCGCCGCCTGCGCGCTGGCGGTGGGCTGTCATTTCGGCCAGTTCAGCCTCGGTCATCGCCGCGATCAGGTGGCGGTAGATGCGCTCGATCAGGTCAGGGTCGGCACCTTCGGCCGCGGCCAGCGCCCGCACGTTGCGCACCACCACCTCGACGCGGTCTGGCGCGCGCACCGCCTGTTCGTCGGACTTGAACGCCGCTGCCGCGCGCACGACTTCGGCGCGGCGCGCCAGCGTGGCGACCAGCGCGCGATCAAGCGCATCGATCGCCACGCGCACTTCGCTCAGGGAATTCATCGGGGGCAACTCGGTTGGGGCTGTGGACCTTTCAGCGGGATTGTGGATGCTCGCCGCGGCATACCACGGCGCTGGGCGAAGCGCGCCTCAGTCCCCGGTCTGCTGCTCGACCAGCGCGAGAACCTGCTTCAGCGCCGGCACCTGCCCCTTGCCACCCAGGCTGGCGACAGAACCTGGGCCGGTGACGCCGGCCAGGCCGGGATCGTGGTCGCAGTAGATGCCCACGGTGGGCCGGCCGAAGGCCGCCGCCAAGTGCGTGAAGCCGGTGTCGAGCCCGACCACCTGATGCGCGCCAGCCAGCACCGCGGCCATCGCATCGACCTTCAGGAAGGGCGGCACGACACCCTGGCACCCGGCTGCGATCCGCTCGGCCAGCATCTGCTCGCGGCCGTTGCCCCACAGCACCACCGGAGTCAGGCAGAAATCGCGCAGGCGCTCGCCGACCGCCACCCAGCGCGCCTCGGGCCAGTGCTTCTCGGGCCGGCTGGCATTCGGGATCAGCACCGCATAGCGCGCCGGCGCGGGCCACACCGGCGGCGGCGCGTGCAGGCCGAAGTCCGGCGCTGCGCTCGGCATCGGGTAGCGCAGGTGCGCGGCCGCCAGGCGCCGACAGCGCTCCACCGCATGCAGCTCGCGGCTGACCGTCGCCGTGCGGGCATAGAAGGCAGCCGCCAGCGGTTCGCGCGCGCTGCGCCGGTCATAGCCCGCCAGCGGGCCGCGCGCCTGCAGGCCCCACAGCGCACTCTTGAGAAGGCCTTGCAGATCGAGCACCAGGTGGTAGGGCTCACGCTGCAGGTCTTGCCGCAACGCGCCGACGGCCGTCCAGGTGGCGCGCCCGAACAGATGGCGACGCCCCTTGCGCCAGGCCAGCGGCAGTACGCGCGACACACCCGGGTGCAGCCGCGGGATCGCTGCAAAGGG
>JBBQOR010000169.1:0-5525 GCA_038331055.1 Burkholderiales bacterium | reverse complement strand
GGCCTTCCTCGCCGCCGCGCGCGAGTTCGTGCCGCGGGTGATCGGTGTGGACTGGGCGCGTTCGCCGCTGCTGCCGCAAGGCCCGGGCATCGAGTTCGTGCAGGCCGACATCACGCAGGCGGCGCTCGAGGCCGTGGACATCAACTGCTCGGCCGATGTGCTGGAGCATCTGCCGTTCGAGAAGCTGCCGCAGGCGCTGGCCGCGCTGCACGCCTCGGCCGGAGTCAACTTTCATGTGGTGGCCTGCTACGACGATGGTCACAGCCACCTGTCGATCTTCGAGCCTGACGAGTGGCTCTATCTGTTCCGTCAGCACAGCCCCCACTACCGCCTGATCGACGTGGTGGCCCGCCACAACGACCCGCGCAAGCTGGTCTGCACCATCACCAACTGGCCGCAGGCCTGAGGAGCCCGGGCGTGAGCGTGGCCATCATCACCCCGTACTTCCAGGAGGACCGGGGCACGCTCGAACGCTGCCTGGCGTCGGTGCGCGCGCAGACGGTGCCGTGCACGCACTGGCTGGTGGCCGACGGCCACGCGCAGCCCTGGCTCGACGACGCCGCGGTGCGCCACCTCAAGCTCGACCGTGCGCATGGCGACTTCGGCAACACGCCGCGTGCCGTGGGCGGCATCCTGGCCGCCAGCGAGGGCTTCGACGCGATCGCCTTCCTGGACGCCGACAACTGGCTCGACCCCGGGCATGTCGAGGCTTGCATCACCACCGCCGCCGCGGCGGCCGCGCAGGGCGAAGAGGCCGACTACATCGTGGCGCGCCGGCGGCTGGTGCGCGACGACGGCAGCGTGCTGCCCGTGCAGACCGACGACGACCGCGACGGCTCGCATGTCGACACCAACTGCTACTTCCTGCTGCCGGGTGCCTTCCACACGCTGGGCCAGTGGGGCGTGATGCCCAAGCCGCTGTCGATCGTCGGCGACCGCGTCTACCTCGCCAGCCTGCGCCGGCAGGGCCTGCGCACGGCGACCTGCACGCAGGTCACCGTCAACTACCTGTGCACCTGGGCAAACGTCTTTCGCAACCTGGGCGAGACGCCGCCGCCTTACGCCAAGTCGAGCATCGACACCGCGCCGCTGGCCGCCTGGTGGCAGGGGCTCGACGCGCGTGACCGCGAGCTCGTGGACCGTCTGGCGCAGGCGCCGATCCAGCTCGGCACAAGCGCCTGAACCCCTCGCACTTCAACTGGAGCGTGATGCCATGAGTGCCCTGCCATGAATGCCCACGCCGCCCGCCCCGTACTGGCCTCCAACCCGCTGCCGCGCTGCCTGGTGCTGGTCGGCGCGAACGACCGCGTGCACGCGCCGCAGATGCTGCCGCCGGACCCGGCGCGGGCCTTCGACATCGCGGTGTGGGGCTGCGGCGATCTGCCGCCCGCCAATGCGTCGTTGCGCTTTCCGGCCCTGGGCCGCCTGCTGCGCGACATGCCGTCGCTGTGGCAGCCGTACGACCTGATCTGGCTGCCTGACGAGACCGTGCAGACCCGCGGTTCTGCGGTGGCCACGATGTGCGCGCTGATGCAGGCCCATGACCTGTGGCTGGCCCAGCCGTCGCTGGACTGGACCGGCCCCGACGACGAGCTGCTGGAGCGGCACAACCCAGCCTTCACGCTGCGCTCGACCAATTGGGTGAGCGAGCGCATGCCCTGCTTCCGCCGCGAGTTCCTGGCTGCCGTGCTGGACAGCTTTGCGCTGGCTACTGGCGACCCCGGGCTGGGGCATCTGTGGGCCGCGCTGGCGCCGCGCGGACGCGTGGCGGTGCTCGATGGCGTGTCGTTGCCGCTGACCGGGCAGCAGCCGGTGCGTGTGCAGTCGGGTGCCGACGAGTGGTCCACGCTGCATCGGCGCGCATTGGAGGCCCTGGGTGTGAGCGACCTGAGTTGCCTCAGCTGGGGTGGCGTCGACACCGCCGGCCGCGTGCTTGCGCTGCACGACAAGGCCACGCGCCATGCCTTCGTGGGCCGCCTGATGTCAGGCTGGGCCGCAGGCATGGACGACGCCTCGGCACTGGGCGCCTTGCTCGAGCGGCATCTGGCGGCGTCGCCGGCCGAGGCGCCGCAGACCGTGCCCGAGCCCGTCCCCGCGCGTCCTTCGTTGCGCCGTTCACCGATCCTGGCGGCCTAACGCGGGCGGCGCGGCGCGCCTGCTTGCCCATAAGTCCGGCCGCGGCGGCCTATCCTCTGGATATTCAAAGCGCCTTCCCGACATCACAAGTCGCCCGCGGCGGCAAGTCCATCGACGGCGCGCCGCTCGGCATCCTGATGCTCGAGGCGCGCTTCCCGCGCATTCCCGGCGACATGGGCAACGCCGCCACCTGGCCCTTTCCGGTTCTGTTCCGCGTGGTGCGCGGCGCCTCGCCGGAGCGTGTGGTTCTGCGGGGCGCGCCGGGCCTGCTGCCGGACTTCATCGACGCGGCACGGGATCTGGTCGACCTGGGTGCCGAAGCGATCACCACCAATTGCGGGTTCCTCAGCCTGTTCCAGGCCGAGCTCGCGGCGGCCGTCGGCGTGCCGGTGGCGACCAGCAGCCTGATGCAGGTGCCCTGGGTGCAGGCCACTCTGCCGCCGGGCAAGAGGGTCGGCGTCATCACCGTGTGCAGAACGTCCCTGACGCCCGCGCACCTGGCGGCGGCGGGGGTGCCGGCGGATATGCCGATCGAAGGCACGGAGCAGGGATGCGAGTTCTTCCGCGTGCTGATCCGCGCCGAGAAGCAGGACATGGATGTGGTTCTCGCCGAACAGGACATCCTCGAGGCGGGGCGGCGGCTGGTGGCGCGGCATCCGGAGGTGGGCGCAGTGGTGCTGGAGTGCACCAACATGCCGCCCTATGCGGCGGCATTGCAGGCTGAACTGGGCCTGCCGGTCTACGACATATACACGCTGGTCCGTTGGTTCCACGGCGGGTTGCGCCCAACGCGGTTCGGCTGAGGCTCCTCCGCGATCGCCGGCCACCGATGACGTGCTGAGTCCTTGCCGTCGCCGGGCAGGCCGCCACCGCCCGGGTCGATGTCTACGCTCTGCATCGGGGCCGCAGCTTCGACGAAGCCGAGGCCGAGGCCGACCTGTCGCGCGGCTGGGATTCATCACGCGGCGCCGCGAGTCGCGGCTGGGATCGCGCCCGTCATGCCGCGCGTGACGCCGGGGAACGCGTCGGCAACACCGTGGAACGCGCCATGCCGGGCGACTCCGACCGCGACTGCAGGTGATTCAGGCCCGCAGGCGGTGCGTATCTGTCCGGACGCGTGCAGCAAGCGGGCCCGATCGATTCAGTCGGCGCAGCAGACCTGCAGGGAGCCGCTGCGGCGCCCCAGGCTTGCTCCGCCATCACCTCAGCCATCAGCTTCGCCTTGCGCGCCGCCATTTGTCCGCCCAGCGCGACCATATCCATCCTGGCCTTGCGGCAAGCGGGGAACATTTCGCCCTCTTCTTCCTTGGACGTGGTGATCGATATATTCGCCGAGCACCGTGACCTTGGCGTCGCGGTTGGTCCGTGCCTTCCTTGCGCTCTTGCACCGGGTGATGGTGTTCACGCCCGGCTTTGCTCGCGCGGAACCATTGGTAAGCGCCGAAGGCGATGGCCAAGCCGAAGGTATAGATGATGAGATATAGAACGAGGTTGTCTTTCGGCATCGGGAACTCCTGAACTGGGCACCCGATACGGGCAAGCGGCATGCCGCCACCGCGTCAGTGCCGCCTCGACCGATCGCTTCAAGCCCGGCGAGTCGGTGCGTCCTTCGACACCTCGTCTTCGTCATCCTGCGCCTCGTCATCCTGCGCATCGTCAGCGGGTGCCTGATCGATCAAGGCCAGATCCGGGTCTTCGCTTTCGTCCTCATCGCCGTCGACCGACTCGGCGTTGTCATCGGCGTAAGCACCCGACTCGGCGGAGAACACGCGATCGACACCGATGTCCTGCCCGTCACGCGGTTCGGTCTGGTGCGCCACGCTGCGCCGCTCGCCGGTGCCGGCGGCATCGGTGGTGGAGTCGCCTTCCGGGCTGCCGACGCTATCGCTGCCACTGTCAGAACTGTCGCTCGGGCCAAGCAAGTCCACGTCGCGCCCCGGTGGCTCGACGGGTGCGGATTCGATGCCGGTCAAACTGCTGTGCGCCATGGTGTGGTGCTCCAGATGGAAAGGTGCACCGATGCGGGCAAGCAGCGTGCCGCGCACGTCGGCAAGGCCGACTGGCCGGTCTGCCGCGGATCGTCACAATCGCGCCATGGTCAGACGATGGTGGTGGCTGGCCTTGCTGGCCGGGGTGCTGGTGGTGGCAGCGGCGGTTTTCTGGCGCGTGCGCGCGCCCGGCGTGCTGGCCGTGGCGGCGCAGATGCAGCCGTTGCAGCGCACGCTGCAGTTCTCGGCGCGCGTGGCCAGCCGTTCGAGGGTGGATCTGGGTGCCACCATCACCGGCCGCGTGCAGGCGGTGCTGGTGCGCGAAGGCGACACCGTGCAGGCCGGCCAGCCCGTGCTGCAACTGGAAGAGGCCGAGCTGCAGGCCGCGCTGGCCCAGGCCGTGGCTGGCGAGCAGCAGGCCGCAGCCCGCCTGCGGGGTTTGCGCAGCACCGGCCGCCGCGGCGTGCAGGCGGGAGTGGCCCAAGCCGAGTCTGTGCTGGTGGCCGCCAAGGCCGACGCCGAGCGCACACGTGAGCTGGTGACCAGCGGCTTTCTCAGTCCGGCGCGGCAGGACGACAGCCAACGCGCCGTCGCCGTGGCCCAGGCGCAGCTGGACGCGGCGCGCGCCCAGGCCCAGGCGGTGGGCGAACAGGGCGGCGACCTGGCCCAGGCGCAAGCCCAGCTGACGCTGGCCGGCGCCGCCACCCAGGCCGCCAGGGCCCGCTTGGCGCAAACGCGTATCAGCGCACCCACCGCTGCGCAGGTGCTGGTGCGCGCGGTGGAGCCGGGGCAGATCGTGCAGCCCGGCCGTGCGCTGCTGACCCTGGCGCTGCAGGGCCCCTTGCAACTGGTGGCCCTCGTGGATGAGCGTTACCTGCAACAACTGCAGCCCGGCCAGACGGCCCGGGTGCGCGCCGACGCCTTTCCTGACCAGGCCTTCGGTGCCCGCGTGCTGTCGATTTCGCCGCTGGTGGACGCGCAGCGCGGTGCGGTGGAGGTGAAGCTCGAAGTCACCGATGCCGACGCCGCATTGCGCCAGCGCCTGCGCGAGGACATGACCCTGTCGGTGGACGTCAGCACCGCGAGGCGCGACCGGGCCCTGGTGGTGCCGCTGTCGGCGCTGCGCGCGCCGGGCGCTGCGGCTGGGATCGATGCCGACGACCCGGGCCGCGCCACGATGTGGCTGGCGCAGGGCGGCCGCGTGCAGGCCCGCACGGTGCGCACCGGCCTGCGCAACCTCGAGGCGGTGGAGGTGCTGCAGGGCCTGGCCGCGGGTGAAGCGGTGCTGGTGGGCCCGGCGCCTGCGCCCGGCAGCCGCGTGCGGGTGACCCTGGTGCCTGCGCCCACCGGCAACCAGGGCGGCGCGTCTGCGGCCGGCCGGCGCGACGGCGACGCCGGCGC
>JBBQOR010000168.1:0-5539 GCA_038331055.1 Burkholderiales bacterium | reverse complement strand
GATGGCCGTGCGCTGCTGGGTCAAGAAGGGGTCGGCGTAGAAGTTCTGCCGCGGATCCAGGAAGCCAAAGTAGTTGAGGTCGAAGGCGAAGTGGAAGCCGGCCATCCACAGCATCGCGACGCCGCGCAGCGCGTCCAGGCGGTCCAGGCGCTGCGTCGCGGGCGTTTGCGTCACGCGGTCTTCTCGTAGACGTCGGCGAAGCCGCTGCCGTCCCAGGCGTAAAGCAGCACGGCACGTTCGTGGCAGCCGCCGGCGGCACCCCGGGGATCGAACAGCCCCACGCACTGCCCGCCTTCATGGCGCACGCTGCGGTAGACCACACCGGCCGAACCGGCCTGGCGCAACGCGGCGGCCAGCGCATGGGCGGCGCCGTAGTCGCCTGGGTCGTGCACTGCGGCAGGCGCCGCGCCGCCGGGCCGAAGGTCGTGCAACCGGGCGTCGATGGCCGCGGCGTAAAGCCGCATCGGCAGGTGCATCGGGGCCTCGCTCGTGGCGGCCAGAAAGCGTGCATGGTGATAGCGGGTCTCGGCGATCGCCGTGGCGCGGTCCCTGGCGGCGTAGAAAACACCCCAACGGCCGTCGGAGAAGCGGCTGCCCAGCGGGTTGACATGAGTGAAAGCCGCCATCACCGGACCACTGCCGGGGCCGAACAACCGCTGCGCGGGCGGCACGCGCTCGATCTCGCCGGCCGCATCACGCAGGCGCTCGTTGGTCAGCGCCTCCAGCGCGTAGAGGGCGTCGAAGTCAACGGCATCGGCGACACGGTCATAGAGGTACACCGTGGGGTGGCGGGTGGGCACGATTCGGCTGGCATCGGGCCAACGTACCCGGCGCACGCTCGGTGGCGCCGGCAGCGTCGGCAAGGCCGCCGCGGGCGGGCCGAGCTGCGCGGTCAAGACCAGCCGCCACCGCGCACGCCGTCGAGATAGCGGCGCACCAGGTTCAGGTCGGCGACGTTGCCCGCCAGCATGCGGTCCAGCGCGCTGCGACCGCCAAAAGGTGACGCCTGGTTGGGCTTGCGCACCCAGGCGTCGGCGGCGCCGGCGTCGGGCAGCAGGATCTGCAGCGATTTCCAGATGCCGACCAGGTTGGACAACCGCTCCAGCGTGTCGCGCGGCAGCGTGGCGCGTTCAGGATGCTTGCGCCAGGCGAAGAAGGTCGAACGCGGCGGCTGGCCCAACAGCCGAAGCTGCTCGTCCACGCTCAGATCCCAGGCCGCGGCGATGCGCGCGAACGCACGCAGACCGGCCGCGGCCATCGCCGGGGCGCCGATCTCGGCGGCCGTCGGCCTCGCCAGCGGTTGGCCGGGCAGGTTTTCCAGAAGCAGCACTGCACTCATGGGCGAATCCTGACATGGATTCTGATGGCAGTCCAGTCCAACTCAGGACTTACCGGTCGGTGCGGCCCTACAGCAACTCAGGCGAGATCACCGCGTGCAGCACGACCTGCATCGTGCCTTCACGTTCGCGGCCGCGCAGCCACCAGACGGCGCCCTTGCGCAGCACCCATGGCTCGGGCTGCGTGGCCAGCAGGTACGACGCCGCCAGACCCAGCGTCGGCTGGTGGCCGACCACCAGCACCGGCTCGCGCGCTTCGGGCCAGCGCGCAACATTGAGCAGCCCTTCGACATCGCCCGCCGGGCCGATCGCCGGCACAGTCTTGAACTTGCGGTCCAGCGCCTGCGCCGTCTGCTGGGCGCGCCGCGCCGGGCTGACCAGCACGCGCGTGCTGGACGGCAACTGTCGGCCGAGCCAGATCGCCATCCGGTGGGCCTGCCGCTCGCCCTTGGGCGTCAGCGCGCGGTCGAGGTCGTCCTCGACTTCGCGCATCTCCAGCGCCTCGGCATGGCGCCACAGGATCAGGTCCATCGACAGGGACGGTTCAGGCTTTGCCGCCGTAACGACCCATCAGCGCCTGCTGAGCGCTGGGGCCACGGTCGCCGGCACGCCGGTACTGACCTTCGGCGTCCAGCAGCCACGCATCGCGGCGGTCGAGCAGATAGGGCACCAGGCACTCGTCGATCACGCGCTGGCGCAGTGCGGCGTCGCGCACCGGCCAGGCCACCTCGATGCGGCCGAACATGTTGCGGCTCATCCAGTCGGCACTGGACAGGTACAGCACCTCGTCGCTCTTGCCCTCGCCCCAGCAGAAGTACATCACCCGGGTGTGTTCGAGGAACCGGCCGATGACCGAGCGAACGCGCACGTTGTCGCTGACACCGGGCACACCGGGGGGCAGCATGCAGGCGCCACGCACGATCAGATCGACCGAGACGCCGGCGCGTCCCGCGCGGAGCAGGGCGTCGATCAGCCCGGGGTCGGTCAGCGCGTTGATCTTGACGACGATGCGCGCACGGCGCCCGGCCGTCGCCGCCTCGGCGGTCTGCTCGATGTGGCGCACCATTCGACGGTGCAGCACGAAGGGCGCGGTCAGCAGGTGCTGCGGTGGCTTCAGCCGCGCCTGGCTGGCCAGTTGCTGGAACACCGCGTCGGCATCGGCGGTCATGCCGGGGTCGGCGGTCAACATGCCCACGTCGGTGTACAGCCGCGCGGTGCGCGGGTTGTAGTTGCCGGTGGACAGGTGCACGTAGCGGCGCAACCGGTTGCCCTCGCGCCGCGTCACCAGCAGCAGCTTGGCGTGCGTCTTCAGTCCGACGATGCCGTAGACCACCTGGGCGCCCACCGCCTCCAGCCGCTCGGCCCAGTTGATGTTGGCCTCTTCGTCGAAGCGCGCCTTCAACTCGACCACGCAAAGCACTTCCTTGCCGCGCCGTGCCGCTTCGAGCAGCAGGTCGCCAAGCACGCTCTGAGTGCCGGTGCGGTAGATGGTCTGCTTGATGGCCAGCACGTCGGGGTCGTCGACCGCCTCGCGCAGGAACTGCACCACCGGCTCGAAGCTCTCGAAGGGGTGGTGCAGCAGCATATCGCCCTGACGCAGGCGGGCGAAGATCGAGCTTCCACGCGGCAGTTGCTCGTCGGGCCAGGCGGGTTCGAAAGGCCTGAATCGCAGGTGGTCGGCATCGGCCTGGTCGATCAGCTGGGTCAGCCGCACCAGATTGACCGGGCCGTTGACCTTGTACAGCGCAGCCTCGGGCAGCTGGTACTGCTCCAGCAGGAACTGCGACAGCTCGGGCGGACAGGTGTTGACCACCTCGATCCGGATGGCCTGGCCGAAATGGCGCGTGGTCAGACCGCTGCGCAGCGCATGGCGCAGGTTGGTGACCTCGCGCTCGTCGACCTCCAGATCGGAGTCGCGCGTGACGCGGAACTGCGAGAACACCGTCACCGTGCGGCCAGGAAACAGCTCCGACAGGTGCGCGCGGATCACGCTGGTCAGCATCACGAAGCCCTGCCGCTGCCCGCACAGCTCCGCCGGCAGGCGGATCACCCGCGGCAGTACGCGCGGCACCTTGACAATAGCGATCGAGTTCTCGCGTCCGAAGACGTCGTGGCCGTCGAGCTTGACGATGAAGTTCAGCGACTTGTTGGCCACCTGTGGAAAGGGATGCGAAGGGTCCAGCCCCACCGGCACCAGCAGCGGGCGCACCTCGCGCTCGAAGAAGCGCGCCACCCACTTGCGCTGCCTGGCATCGCGCTCGGCGTGGTTGAGCACTTCGATGCCCTGCACGCGCAACGCCGGCATCAGCTCTTCGTTGAACAGGCGGTACTGCTCGTCGATCAGGCGGTGCGCATCGTCCGTCAGCAGCGCCAGATCGGCGTGGCTGCCAGTGCCGGCCTGCACCGCCTCGATGGCGTCGGCGAGGCGCACCTCGAAGAACTCGTCGAGGTTGCTCGAGACGATGGTCAGGTAGCGCAGCCGCTCCAGCAAAGGCACGTCATCGCGTGAGGCCTGCGCCAGCACGCGGCGGTTGAACTGCAGGATCGATAGCTCGCGGTTCAACAGCACGAGCGGCACCGCCGCGTCAGTGGGCGTGGCAGGGACACCGGTGGCGGGCGGCGGGGAGCGGTGCTGATCGTCGATCATCATCCCAGTGTAGGCAGCTTGCACCGCGCCCGTGTGACAGGCGCATGAAGCCCGCGCGCGCAGCTCAGGGCAGCGCGCGCTCCAGCAGCCGGCGCGTCACCTGCGTGGCATCGAAGTGCGACTCGGCCAGCGCGCGCGCCTGCCGGCTGTGCAGCGCGTAATCAGCGGCGGCCTCATCGAGCATTGAGGCGGCCTCGCGCCGGGTGCGAAAGCGCAGCAGTCCGGCGCGTCGTGGCAGGAAGCGGCTGGCGCCGGTGTCGCGCACGACCACCGGCTTGCCGCTGGCCAGGTAGCACAGCGTACGGTCGCTGATCCAGGCGTTGCGCAAGCGCACGCACGACGGCTTGACGCAGCTGAACTCGCCCAGAGAGCGCTGGATGTAGCGCCGGTAGTCGTCGGGCGAGCTTGCAACCTCCCAGGCATTGCGGATGCGCCAGCCGCGCTGCTGCAAGTTGCGCCGTTCGCGCTCGGCATACGCGCCCTCGCCCAGCGCCAGCGCCAGCTCGAGCGGCTGCGCGGTGGCGTGCGGCAGATCCAGAAAGCGCATGAAGCCCTGGCGCTTGCTGTTGGCGTAGACGCCGTCGGGCCCGTCGACCCAGTCACTCGTGTACCACTGCGAGACGGTGGTGAAGGCCGCGCCGGGCGCCGCCGCCACGACCGGCCAGGCCTGCAGCGACACGCAGGGCGGCGTGTACTGCCAGGGCAGGCCGCAGTCGGGGATGCGCGGGTTCGAACCGACGCTCTCTCCGGTGGTGAAGTAGTGCGTGTGCGCGGCGATCGGCATCTGCCCGGCGGCCATCCAAAGCTGCGTCAGACCCGGGTCGATGTCGATCATCGCCGAGCGCCTGAAGCGCCCGATCACCGACGCCGGCACGTTGTAGGCGAAGTTCAGTGCCAGGTCCGACCCTTCGGCCGCTTGCGCGAGATCGATGACGCCCTCGGGCACGTCGCCCACCGGGTCATCGTCGGACCAGGCGAACAGCGCCAGGCCCTGATCCAGCCCGTAGGGCCGCAGGCGGCTTCGCAGCAGCGCCAGGTGGTCGTCGAGTTGCCGGGGACCGAAGTGCGGGGGCAGCGGCTCCATCCACAGTACGCGGCAGCCGTTGGCCTGCAGGCCCAGCGCCCAGTTCAGGAAGACCCAGAAGTGGCCGCCGCCCTGGGGAAACTCGATGGTGTTGACCAGCAGACAGACCTGCCGGCTCATTGGACGGACGGGCTGACGCGGGCGCGAGTGCGCGGCGCGCGCCGCCCGGGCGCAGCAAGAGATGAATACATCGAAGAACGATAGCGCAGCGCCTGCAACCCGACGCAGAGGCGGCATTCCAGCGACTTTCTTACTGCGGGCGACACAGTACGAAAGCCCTGTGCCGAAAGCCCTGTGCCGAAAGCTCTGTGCCTAAAGCCCTGTTGCTAATGCGAAGGCGTTATCATGTCGGCTCCCGAGGAAACGTGACTCTCCATGCATGGAACGCAACACCCGCCAACGCTCTGCCATCCGCGATGCCATCGCCCAGGCCGAGCGCCCGTTGCTGCCTCAAGAAGTGCTGGACGCAGC
>JBBQOR010000167.1:0-5540 GCA_038331055.1 Burkholderiales bacterium | reverse complement strand
GGCCTGCCCTACGTGGCCTGCCTGACGGGCGCCAAGATGGTCTACCCGGGGGCCGGGCTGGACGGCAAGTCGCTGCACGATCTGTTCGAAAGCGAAGGCGTGACGGTGTCGGCCGGCGTGCCCACGGTCTGGCAAGGTCTGCTCGTCTACGTCGAACAGCATGGCCTGAAGTTCAGCACCATGAAGCGCACGGTGATCGGTGGCTCTGCCTGCCCACCGGCCATGATCCGTGCCTTCGGCGACAAGTACGGCGTGCACGTGCTGCACGCCTGGGGCATGACCGAGATGAGCCCGCTGGGCACCGTCTGCAGCTTCAAGGCAGCCCAGGTGGCGTTGCCGCAGGAAGAGCGCTACGCCGTGATGGCCACGCAGGGCCGCGTGATCTTCGGCGTCGACATGAAGATCGTCGACGAGGCCGGCGCCGAACTGCCCTGGGGCGGCGAGCGCTCGGGCGACCTTTACGTGCGCGGCCCGTGGATCCTGTCGCAGTACTTCAAGGGCGAGGGCGGCGAGCCGCTGCGCGACGGCTGGTTCCCCACCGGCGACGTGGCGCGCATCGACGCCGAGGGCTTCATGCTGATCACCGACCGCAGCAAGGACGTCATCAAGTCCGGCGGCGAGTGGATCGGCTCGATCGACCTGGAGAACATCGCCATGGCCCACCCGGCCGTCGCGATGGCCGCCTGCATCGCTGCCTATCACCCGAAGTGGGACGAGCGTCCGTTGCTGGTGGTGGTGAAGAAGCCCGGCGCCGAACTCACGCGGGAAGAGATGCTGGCGTTCTACGAGGGCAAGATCGCCAAGTGGTGGACGCCTGACGACGTGGTCTTCGTCGACGCCATCCCGCTCGGCGCCACCGGCAAGATGCAGAAGAACAAGCTGCGCGATCACATGAAGGACCACCGCCTGCCAACGGTCTGAGAGGCGCCGGGCCCGCGGCCGGGCGCTTTCGGGATGACTTCTCGATGCCCTTTGCACGACACTTTCGTGTCGCGGCTTCATCTGCGTGTGTAATCCAGGGCGTTCCCGCCGACGTTCATGACTCGGGGCAGCGCGCCGGATCATGAAAGCCTCCCCCATCGACGATACCCGCCGCTTCACCGTCAACGCCAGCGTGGAGTCGCTGCTGCTGGCGGCCAGCCTGTTCTTCGTGCTGGCCGCCAACCAGCCCTTCTTCGCCGGCGCCCTGAAGGGCTACGCACCCTCGGCGCCCGCCACCTGGGGCTTCGCGCTGGCGCTGGGCGTCATGCTCACCGCGCTGCACCTGCTGCTGCTGGCGCTGCTGGCCAACCGCTGGACGGTCAAGCCGCTGCTCGCGGTGACGATCGTCGTCAGCGCGCTCGCGGGCTTCTTCATGCAGCACTTCGGCGTCTTTCTCGACCCGTCGATGCTGCGCAACGTGCTTCATTCCGATGTCGGCGAAGCGCGTGAGTTGATCTCGCCGGCGCTGTTCCTTCACCTGCTGCTCTTCGCCGTGCTGCCGCTGCTGCTGCTGTCGCGCGTGCGCGTGCTGCGGCGCAGCTGGGGGCGCGCGCTGGCCGTGCGACTGGGCGTGCTGGCGTTGGCGGTGCTGCTGATGGTGGGTGCGCTGCTGGCGGTGTTCCAGCCGTTCTCATCGCTGATGCGCAACCACAAGGAGCTGCGCTACCTCATCACGCCGGCCAACGTGGTGTGGTCGCTGGGCAGCGTGGCTGCAGCTGATCTGCGCGGCGCCGCCGGCCCGCGCCAGCCGATCGGGCTGGACGCGTCGCCGGGGCCGTCCTGGGCGGCGCGCGCGCGCCCGCAACTGGTGGTGCTGGTGGTCGGCGAGACCGCGCGCGCGGCCAACTGGGGCCTGTCGGGCTATGCGCGGCAGACCACGCCCGGGCTGGCCGCGCTGCCGGTCATCAACTTCGCCCGTGTGGACAGTTGCGGCACCAATACCGAGGTTTCGCTGCCGTGCATGTTCGCGCCCGTCGGCCGGCGCGACTACGACGAGGTACGCATCCGCGGCAGCGAGTCGCTGCTGCATGTGCTGGCGCGCGCCGGCGTGGCCGTGCACTGGCGCGACAACCAGTCGGGCTGCAAGGGCGTCTGCGAAGGGCTGTCGCAAGACAGCGTGCTCGGGCTCAACCTGCCCGGCCTGTGCGAGCAAGGCCACTGCATGGACGAGGGCCTGCTGCACGGCCTGGAGGAGCGGCTGCGCCAGGCGGCGGCCGGCCGCGGCAGCCAGCTGCTGGTGCTGCACCAGCTGGGCAACCACGGGCCCTCGTACTTCCGCCGCTACCCGCCGGCCTTCGCGCGCTTCCAGCCGGCCTGTGCCCAGGACGACCTGCAGAAGTGCACGCGACAGGAGATCGTCAACGCCTACGACAACGCGCTGCTGTACACCGACCATGTGCTGGCCCGGCTGATCGAGACACTGAGCCGGCATGCCGACCGGCTGGACAGCGCGCTGCTCTACGTGTCCGACCACGGCGAGTCGCTCGGCGAGAACAACCTCTACCTGCACGGCCTGCCGTATGCCATCGCACCTGACGTGCAGAAACAGGTGCCAATGGTGATGTGGCTGTCCGACGGGATGCCTCGCGCCGTCGGGCTCGACGCCGCCTGCCTGCGCCGGCGCGCCGCGCAGCCGGCCAGCCACGACCATCTGTTCCACACCGTGCTCGGATTGCTGGATGTACGCACGGCGCTCTACGCACCCGGGTGGGACTTGACGCACGGTTGCCGCGCCCCGCCGCCCGAGGCGCCGCGTTGACGCCGGGTCAGCCGTCGTGGTGGCGCCGCGACGCCGCCGTGGCCGCACTCGGCCTGGCGCTGCTGCTGTTGTGGGATGTCTCCGGCGCCGACCTGCCTTTGACACGCCAGTTCGGCAACCCGCAGGGCTTTGCCTGGCGTGACGCCTGGCTGACGCGCACGCTGCTGCACGATGGCGGCCGGCTGCTCGGCTGGGCGCTGCTGGCGGCCATGCTGCTCGCGTTGTGGCGCGCACCGGCTGGCGGCCCGGCGCGGCCCGAACGTCTGCGCTGGTTGGGCGCGGTGCTGGTGTGCCTGCTGCTGGTGCCGGCGCTCAAACGTTTCAGCCTGACCAGTTGCCCGTGGGACCTGGCCGAGTTCGGTGGCGTGGCCGCGCACGTCTCCCATTGGCGGCTCGGCGTGGCCGACGGCGGCGACGGACACTGCTTCCCGTCCGGGCACGCGGTGGCGGCCTTCGCCTTCTTCGCGCTCTACTTTCAGTGGCGGCGCAGCCGGCCGGCGTTGGCACGTGGCTGGCTGATCGTGGTGTGCGGTGTCGGCCTGCTGTTCGGCCTGGCCCAACTTGCGCGCGGCGCCCACTTTGCCAGCCACACGCTGTGGTCGGCGTGGCTGTGCTGGACGGTCTGCGCGCTCGCCGATCGCCTGCCCTGGCCGCGCCAGCGGCTCAACCAGGGGGCTGCAGCGGCGCCGACTTCATAGAACGGTCGCCAGGTCGAAGACCAGCACCTCGGCAGCCTCGCCGCCGTCGAGGACCAATGCCGATTCACCTTGCAGCGCCATTGCGTCGCCAGCGACCAGCATCTGACCGTTGGCGCGCAGGCTGCCGCGTGCCACATGCACATAAGCGATGCGCTGCGGGTCCAGCACCAACCCGGCGGTCTCGGTGCCGTCGATCAGCCCGGCCCTCATGCTGGCATCGGCGTGGATCGTCACCGAGCCTTCGCGGCCGTCAGGTGAAGCCACCAGCGCCAGCCGGCCGCGCTTGGCCGCAGCGTCGAAGTGCTTCTGCTCGTAGCCCGGCGCGGCGCCGCGCTTCGAAGGCAGGATCCAGATCTGCAGAAAGTGCGTCTGGCCTTCCTTCGAGTGGTTGAACTCGCTGTGCATGACGCCGGTGCCGGCGCTCATGCGCTGCACGTCGCCGGGGCGGATCACGCCGTCGGCCTTGTCCTGTGCACCGGCCCCGTTGCCCATGCTGTCCTTGTGTGCCAGCGCACCGTCCAGCACGTAGCTGACGATCTCCATGTCGCGGTGGCTGTGGGTGCCGAAGCCGGTGCCGGCGGCGATGCGGTCCTCGTTGATGACGCGCAGGTTGCCCACGCCCATGTGCCCAGGGTCGTGGTAGTCGGCGAAAGAGAAGCTGTGAAAGCTCTTCAGCCAGCCGTGGTCGGCGACACCGCGTTCGCCTGACTTTCTGATACGGATCATGGACGTTGCGCTCCTTTGGTGACCTTCACTGTAGGTTGACTGCGCGCTGCGGCCACCACCACCGGCTTGTCGTCCGCGTTCAAATAAGATGAAGTCATGCCCGACGCCAGCCGCGCCCTGACCCCCGAAGCGCTGGCCATGGTGGACACCATCGCGCGCACGGGCAGTTTCGCCGCGGCCGCACGCGAGCTGGGCAAGGTGCCCTCGGCGCTGACCTACAGCGTGCGCCAGCTCGAAGAGGCGCTGGACGTGCTGCTCTTCGACCGCAGCTCGCGCCAGGCGCAGTTCACCGCCGCTGGCAAAGAACTGCTGCACGAAGGCCGCCGCCTGCTGCAGGAACTGGATGCGGTGGCCAACCGCGTCAAGCGCGTGGCCGGCGGCTGGGAGGCGCAGCTGGCAATCAGTGTCGAGGACATCCTGTCGATGCCGACGGTGTTCGAACTGGTCGAGGCCTTCTGCGCCGTGCGCACCGACGACGGTCAGCCCAGCGGCACCCGGCTGCGACTGCGCAGCGACGTGCTGGCCGGCACCTGGGAGGCGCTGGTGTCGGGCCAGGTCGATCTGGCCATCGGCGTCTCGGGTGAGCACGTCAACCCGGGCGGTATCGAGATCAGGCCGCTGGGCGAGGTGCTGTTCGTCTTCTGCGTGGCGCCGCATCACCCGCTGGCGCGCCTGCCCGAGCCGCTGGAGGACGGCGTGCTGGTGCACCACCGCGCGGTGGCGGTGGCCGACACCGCGCAGCGCATCGCGCCGCTGACCGTCAACCTGCTGCCCGGGCAGGATGTGCTGACGGTGCCGGACATGGGCGCCAAGCTGCAGGCGCTGCTGCGCGGCCTGGGCTGCGGCTTCGTGCCCGAGCCGCTAGCGCGGCCGCAGCTCGAGGCCGGCCGGCTGGTGCGCAGGCAGACCCTGCGCGGCGAGCCGCTGGCCCGGCTGCATTACGCCTGGCGCGCCGAGCGTGGGCCGATGGCGATCGGCCGCGCGCTGGCCTGGTGGCTGGCGCAGCTCGAGCGGCCGCAGACGCGGCAGGCTTTGCTCGATCGTCATGCCGCGCCGCTGCCCTGGGCCGCGCAGGCCGCGCCACTGCCCGAGGCCGCGCAGGCCGCGCCACTGCCCTAATCCGCGCAGGCCGCGCGCCTGACGTGGCAGCATGGCCAAGTGTCGTCGCCCTTGCCTTGTCCGCCCTCACCCTACATCGGACGCTTTGCCCTGTCGCCCACCGGGCCGCTGCACGCCGGCTCGCTGGTGGCGGCGCTCGCCAGCTGGCTGGATGCGCGCGCGCACGGCGGGGGCTGGCTGGTGCGCATCGAAGACATCGACACCCCGCGCTGCCGGCCAGGGGCTGACCGGTTGATCCTGGGCCAGCTGGCCGCGCT
>JBBQOR010000166.1:0-5540 GCA_038331055.1 Burkholderiales bacterium | reverse complement strand
AGGTCGAAGCCGCAGTCCAGCAGCACCGTCGGCATGCCGCTGTCCAGGCGGGTGTGGAGCGCGGCGACGTCGATCAGCGTGCGACAGGGGGTGTCCATTGCTGCTCCTTCAGGCTTCGGTCGACGGATTGTCAGGCCGCGTGCTGCGCTCGCGCAGCAGCGTGGCCGCCAGCCCGGCACCGACGATCAGCACGATGCCGGCCACCGCGGTGGCGTTGATCGCCTCGTCGAACACCAGCACGCCGAAGGCCCAGCCGAAGAAGATGCCCAGGTACTGCAGCGAGGCGTTCGACAGGGTGCGTCCGATCGAATAGGCGCGCGTCATCATCAGTTGCGCGACGACGGCCAGCACGCCGGTGGCCAGCAGCAGCAGCGCACCCCACGCTGTGTGCGGGCGCAGCCCGCCGCTGGCCACCGCCAGCACCGCGCCGGCAAGGACGCCTGCGAGCGAGAAGTAGAAGACGATGCGATCCTCGGGCTCGCCTGAGCGCGCCAGGGTCGTCAGCTGCAGATAGGCCAGCGCGGCCAGCACGCCCGACATCAGCCCGGCCAGCCCGTGCCACAGCTGCTGCGCCTGCATCGTGGGCTGCAGCACCAGCGCGACACCGGCGAATCCCGCCAGCACCGTGGCCAACAGACGCGGGTCGATGCGGGCCGAGCCCATCAGCACCGCGCCGCCGATCAGGAACATCGCCATCCACACCGAGGACATGTAGTTCAGCGTCATCGCGGTGGCCAGCGGCAGACCGCCGATCGAATAGGTCCACAGGCACAGCGCGCCGACGCCCGTCACGCTGCGCCAGAAGTGCGCGGCCGGCACGGCAGTACGCAACGAGCCGCCGCGCCAGCGCACCACGGCGGCGATGGCAAGCGCGCCGATCAGTCCGCGGTACAGCACGATCTCGCCCACGGTGTACATCTCGGAGGCCAGCTTGATGCACACGCCCATGCCGGCAAACAGCAGCGAGGCCAGCAGCATCAACAGAGGGGCGGACATCGAGCTTCGGCAAGCCTTGTGGGGTCGGGCCGACGTGCACGGCCGCGGCGGGGCGCCGCGGCCGTGAACCAGCCGATGGTGACCTAGCCGGCGATCACGGCGCTGCGGGTGTCGGCGCCTGCCACCTTCATCGCGCGTCGGTACCACTCGTGGAAGTGCTGCATGCCGTCTTCCATCGGGCTCTGGTAGGGCCCGGCGTCGTCGTCGCCGCGCTCGTACAGCGCGCGCCGGCCGGCGTCCATGCGCAGTGCGATCTCGTCGTCCTCGGCGCAGGTCTCCATGTAGCAGGCCTGCTCGGCTTCGACGATCTCGCGCTCGAACAGCGCCACTTCCTCGGGGTAGAACCATTCGACCACGTTGACGGTCTTCTGCGGCCCGCGCGCGTGCAGCGATGAGACCACCAGCACCTCCGGGTACCACTCGACCATCACGGTGGGGTACAGCGTCAGCCAGATCGCGCCCTGCGCCGGCGCGCGGCCCTGTCGGTAGCGCAGCAGCGCCTCATGCCAGCGCTGGTAGGCCCGGGTGCCGGGACGCGTCGGCGTCGGCGGGACGCCCACGGTCTGTACCGAGTGCTGGGCGCCGAACTCCCAGCGCAGGTCATCGCAACTGACGAACTGGCCCAGACCGGGGTGGAAGGGGCCGACGTGGTAGTCCTCCAGGTAGACCTCGATGAAGGTCTTCCAGTTGTAGTTGCACTCGTGCACCTCGGCGCGGTCGAACACGTAGCCCGAGAAATCCAGCGTCTGACGTGGGCCGATCAGGCCCAGTTCGGCGGCGATGTCGCGCCGCCCGCTCTCGAACAGCAGTCCGTTCCAGCGCTGCAGCGGCCAGCGGCGCAGGTTCAGGCACGGGTCCTCCTGGAAGTGCGGTGCGCCGATCAGCTTGCCCTGCAGGTCGTAGGTCCAGCGGTGCAGCGGGCACACCACATGGCCTTGGGTGCGCCCGCGCCCCTGCAGCATCACCGCCTGCCGGTGGCGGCAGACGTTGGAGATCAGCTCGATGCCGTGGCCAGAACGCACCAGCGCCCGCCCAGCGTGTTCGTGCGCCAGCGTGTGGTAGTCACCAGCGTCGGGCACCGCCAATTCGTGCCCCACATAGCGGGGCATCGCATCGAAGATGAGTCTCTGTTCCTGGCGGAACAGATCCTCGTCGAAATAGGCACTGACCGGGAGTTGCGAGCGGCTTCGCTCTAGAGCTTGGAGACCGATGCTCAGGTCCGACATGATCCGACAGGATCCTCCATCGAGGGAAGTGTCAGCCCCCACCCGGAGGCCCCGCGGGTGGGTATGTGCCGTCTGAAGCACCGGGGTGCCGAAGACGGGAGCGCGATTCTAGCCACCCCCCGGCGGCAGGCCTGGGACCCCCGTGATGTCCGTCTAGAATGCGGGCCGAATATCACAACCCGGAATGAGCAGCGACATCGTCCAGGCCAGTGCCGACCCCGCGAGCTACGAGCAGGCCATCGCCGAACTGGAGCGTCTGGTGCAGTCGCTGGAGGGGGGTCAGTTGCCGCTGGATCAACTGCTGGACAGCTATCGCCGCGGCGCCGGCCTGCTGCAGTTCTGTCGCAGCCGGTTGCAGGCCGTCGAGCAGCAGGTGCGTGTACTCGAAGGCGGGCGGCTGGAGCCCTGGGCCGCGACATGACGGCCGACGACTTCAACGCCTGGTCGCGCGGCCAGCTTGAATCTGTCGAGGCGGCGCTGGACCGCTGGGTGCCGGCCGATACCCCGGCGGGCCTGGGCGCGGCGATGCGGTATGGCGTGCTCGACGGCGGCAAACGCCTGCGTGCCTTATTGGTGCTGGCCGCCTGCGAAGCCAGCGCTGGCAGCACCGGCGCTGCCATGCGTGCGGCGGTGGCGGTCGAACTGATCCACGCCTATTCACTGGTGCACGACGACATGCCGTGCATGGACAACGACCAGCTTCGCCGCGGCAAGCCCACGGTGCATGTGGCCTTTGGTGAGGCGCAGGCGATGCTTGCGGGCGATGCGATGCAGGCGCTGGCCTTCGAGGTGCTGACGCCGCAGGCGGCCGATGAAACCGACGCCGACGATCACCTGAGCCCTGCGTTGCAGGCCCAGCTGGTGGCGCTGCTTGCGCGCGCCGCCGGCCATGCAGGCATGGCGGGCGGGCAGGCGATCGACCTGGCCAGCATCGGCCGGCCGCTGGACGAAGCCGCGCTGCGCGACATGCACCGGCGCAAGACCGGCGCCTTGCTGCAGGCCAGCGTGCTGATGGGCGCCGCCTGCGGCCGCACCGATGAACGCGCCTGGGCGGCGTTGGCCGACTACGGCGCGGCGATCGGCCTGGCCTTCCAGGTCGTCGACGACATCCTGGACCTGACGCAGGACACGCACACGCTGGGCAAGACCGCCGGCAAGGACCTCGACCACAACAAGCCCACCTACGTGACCGTGCTCGGCCTGGACGCCGCGCGGCGCCACGCCGAGCACCTGCGCGCTGCCGCCCACGTCTCGCTGGCCCGCAGCGGCCTGGCGCCGGCGGCGGCGCTGGCGCTGCTGGCCGACCGCGTGGTGGAGCGCCAAAGCTGAAACGATGACCCCAGACCTGCTGACCACCATCCACAGCCCCGCCGACCTGCGCCGGCTGTCCCGCAACGAACTTCCGCTGCTCGCCAGCCAGCTGCGCGACTACGTGCTCGACAGCGTCAGCAAGACCGGCGGCCACCTGTCGAGCAACCTCGGCACGGTCGAGCTGACGATTGCGCTGCATTACGTCTTTCACACGCCGTACGACCGGCTGGTGTGGGACGTGGGCCACCAGACCTATCCGCACAAGATCCTCACCGGCCGGCGTGAGCGCATGGACTCCTTGCGCCAGCTCGGTGGCATCAGCGGCTTTCCGCGGCGCGACGAGAGCGAGTACGACACCTTCGGCACCGCGCACAGCTCGACCTCGATATCCGCCGCGCTGGGCATGGCGATGGCCGCCAAGGCCAAGGGCGAGGAGCGCAAGGTCGCGGCGATCATCGGCGACGGCGCGATGAGCGCCGGCATGGCCTTCGAGGCGATGAACAACGCCGGTGTGGCCCACGACGGGGTGTTGGGCGACCTGCTGGTGATCCTGAACGACAACGACATGTCGATCAGCCCGCCGGTCGGCGCGCTCAACAAGTACCTCGCGCGGCTGATGAGCGGGCAGTTCTATACCGCCGCGCGCGAAGGCGCCAAGCAGGTGCTGCGCGTGGCGCCGCCATTGTTCGAGCTGGCGCGCCGCTTCGAGGAGCATGCAAAGGGCATGGTCGTGCCGGGCACCATCTTCGAGGAGTTCGGCTTCAACTACGTCGGCCCGATCGACGGCCACGACCTGGACGCATTGATTCCGACGCTGGAGAACCTGCGCGTCAAGCGCGGCCCGCAGTTCCTGCATGTGGTGACCAAGAAGGGCTATGGCTACAAGCTGGCCGAGGCCGACCCGGTGAATTACCACGGGCCGGGCAAGTTCGACCCCAAGATCGGCCTGACCAGGCCGGCGACGCCGCCCAAGCCGACGTTCACGCAGGTCTTCGGCAGCTGGCTGTGCGACATGGCCGCGGCCGACGAGCGGCTGGTGGCCATCACGCCAGCGATGCGCGAGGGCTCGGGCATGGTCGAGTTCCACAAGCGCTACCCGAAGCGCTACTTCGATGTCGGTATCGCCGAGCAGCATGCCGTGACCTTTGCCGCCGGCCTGGCGTGCGAGGGCCTCAAACCCGTGGTCGCGATCTACAGCACCTTCTTGCAGCGGGGCTACGACCAGCTGATCCACGACGTGGCGATCCAGAACCTGCCGGTGGTCTTCGCGCTCGACCGCGCCGGCCTGGTCGGCGCCGACGGCGCCACGCACGCGGGCGCTTACGACATCGCCTACACGCGCTGCATCCCGAACATGAGCGTGCTGACGCCGGCCGACGAGGCCGAGTGCCGGCGCGCGCTGACCAGCGCCTTCCGCCAGAACCACCCGGTGACCGTGCGCTACCCGCGTGGCAGCGGTGCCGGTACGCTCGCGCAGGCCACGCTCGATGAGCTGCCCTGGGGCCGCGGCGAAGTGCGCCGCGAGTCTGCTGCGCGAGGCGAGTCGCGTGGCAGCAGTCCGCGCATCGCGATCCTCGCCTTCGGCACGCTGCTCTACGCGGCGCTGGCGGCTGCCGAGGCGCTGGATGCGACGGTGGCCAACATGCGCTTCGTCAAGCCGCTGGACCAGGCGCTGCTGCTCGAACTCGCCCGCACGCACGACGCGCTCGTCACGATTGAAGAAGGCTGCGTGGTCGGTGGTGCAGGCAGCGCCGTGCTCGAGTGCCTTGCCGCAGCGGGCGTCATGCTGCCGGTGCTGCAGTTGGGGCTGCCCGACCAGTTCGTCGAGCATGGCGATCCGGTCAAGCTGATGTCGATGATGGGTCTGGACGCCGCTGGCATCGAGCATTCGGTGCGTCGGCGCTTCCCCGCGCGTCCCGCGCTGGTGCGCCCGGCCGTCAACAGTTGAGCGGCATCGAACGCTGCGTTGACGCGCCGGTGACGCCGAATGCCAGCCCAGGCTGGCAT
>JBBQOR010000165.1:0-5545 GCA_038331055.1 Burkholderiales bacterium | reverse complement strand
CGCGACTGGGGCATCAGCCGCCAGCGCTACTGGGG
Source organism: Burkholderiales bacterium (assembly GCA_038331055.1). Classification (GTDB taxonomy): domain Bacteria; phylum Pseudomonadota; class Gammaproteobacteria; order Burkholderiales; family Burkholderiaceae_C; genus Rubrivivax. Next base: position 5,510 of record JBBQOR010000165.1, on the reverse strand, counting down.
CACGCCGATCCCGATCATCCACTGCGCCGATTGCGGCGCCGTCCCGGTGCCGCGCAGCGAGCTGCCGGGGCGGCTGCCCGAAGACCTGCTGCCCGACGGCGGCAGCAACCCGCTGAACAAGTGCGAGGCCTTCCTGAACGTGGCCTGCCCGCGCTGCGCCCGCCCGGCGCGGCGCGAGACCGACACGATGGACACCTTCGTCGACAGCGCCTGGTACTACATGCGCTACAGCAGCCCGGGCAGCGACGCGGCGATGGTCGATGCGCGCAACGATTACTGGATGCCGATGGACCAGTACATCGGCGGCATCGAGCATGCCGTGCTGCACCTGCTGTACGCGCGCTTCTGGACCAAGGCGATGCGCGACTGCGGGTTGGTGCGCTTCGGCGAACCCTTCACCCGGCTCTTCACGCAGGGCATGCTGCTCAACGAGTGCTACTACCGCGAGGACGCCGCGGGCAAGAAGCGCTGGTTCTATCCGAACGAGGTCGACATCCGCTTCGACGAGCGCGGCCAGCCGGTGGCCGCGACGGCCAGGGAAGACGGCGGGCCGGTGCTGCTGGGCGGCATCGAGAAGATGTCCAAGAGCAAGAACAACGTCGTCGAGCCCAAGGACATCATCGCCCGCTTCGGCGCCGACACCGCGCGCACCTTCTCCATGTTCGCCGGCCCGCCCGACCAGAGCGCGGCCTGGAGCGACAGCGGGGCCGAAGGCGCCTACCGTTTCCTGCGCCGGCTGTGGGCCTTCGCGGTGCGCCAGCGCGCGGCCGTGGCCGGCGCCGGCAGCAGCATTGGCGGAGCCAGCGACAGCGCCCGCACGCTGCGCCGCGAGATGCACCTGCTGCTCGGGCAGGTGGGCCATGATTACGACCGGCTGCAATACAACACCGTGGTCTCGGGCGCGATGAAGATGCTCAACGCGCTCGAAGCCGCCACGCTGGACGACGGCGATGCCGACCGTGCCGTGCTGCGCGAGTCGCTGGGCCTGATGCTGCGCACGCTGTACCCGGTGGCGCCGCACATCACCCACGGCCTGTGGGGTGCGCTCGGGCTGCACGCCGAGCAGGGCGAACTGATCGACGCCCCGTGGCCGCAGGTCGACCCGGCCGCGCTGGTGCAAGAGCAGATCGAACTCGTGCTGCAGGTGGCGGGCAAGCACCGCGGCGCCGTGCGCGTGGCGGCCGGCGCCAGCCACGCAGAGATCGAGGCCGCCGCGCTGGCCCACCCCGACTGCATCCGCTTCCGCGAGGGGCGGCCGGTGAAGAAGGTGGTGGTGGTGCCCGGGCGGCTGGTCAACGTGGTGGTCTGACGGCACCCTGATGCAGCGCCGCGCCACCTTCGCCCTGCTGGCCCTGCTGGGGCCGCTGGCCGGGGGCTGTGGCTTCGAGCTGCGCCGCCCGCCGGTGCTGCCCTTTCGCCGCATTGCTTTCGAAGGTTTTGCGCCGCGCTCGCCGCTGGCCGACGAGCTGCGCCGCGGTCTGGCGCAGGGCGGCGTGAGCGTGGTCGAGGCTGCGCCGCAGGCCGAGGTGGTGTTGACGGCCCTGAGCGACCGGCGCGAGAAGACCGTGGTGGCCAGCAGCGCGGCAGGCCAGGTGCGCGAACTGCAACTGCGCGTGAAGTTCGAGTTCCGTGCCCGCACGCCTGGCGGCCGCGAGTTGATCGCGCCAGACGAGCTGCTGCTCAAGCGTGACCTCAGCTACACCGAGACGGCCGCCCTGGCCAAGGAACTGGAAGAGGCCGAGCTGTACCGCGAGATGCAGTCCGACGTGGTGGCGCAGGTGCTGCGCCGGCTGGCCGCCGTGCGGCTCTGAGATCGGCACGCCATGCAGATCCGCCCCGACCAACTGGCCGCTCAACTGCAGCGTGGCCTGCGCCCGCTGTACACGATCCACGGCGACGAGCCGCTGCAGGCGCAGGAAGCCGCTGACGCGATCCGCGCCGCCGCGCGCGCCGCCGGCTACGGCGAGCGCAAGGTGTTCACGGTCTCCGGCGCGCACTTCGACTGGAGCGCGGTGCTGGCGGCGGCGCAGTCGCTGAGCCTGTTCTCCGAGCGACAGCTGATCGAGATCCGCATCCCGTCGGGGAAGCCGGGCAAGGAAGGCTCAGACGCGCTGCAGCGCTACTGCGCGCGCCTGCCCGAGGACGTGCTCAGCATCGTGCAGTTGCCGCGGCTCGACGGGCAGCAACAAAAGAGCGCCTGGTTCAGCGCGCTCGACGCGGCCGGCGCCACGCTGCGCGTCGAGCCGGTAGAGCGCCACGCGCTGCCCGGCTGGCTGGCGCAGCGGCTGGCGCGCCAGGGCCAGCGCGTGCAGCCCGGTGAGGCCGGACAGCGCACGCTGGCCTTCTTTGCCGACTGCGTCGAAGGCCACCTGCTGGCTGCCCATCAAGAGCTGCAGAAGCTGGCCCTGATCTACCCGCAGGGCGAACTGAGCCTCGAGCAGATCGAAGCCGCGGTGCTGGACGTGGCGCGCTACGACGTCTTCCGCCTGGGCGAGGCGGTGTTTGGCGGCCAGGCGGCGCGCGCGCTGCGCATGCTCGACAGCCTGCGCGCCGAAGGCGAAGCCGCGGTGCTGGTGCACTGGACGCTGGCCGAAGACCTGCGCGCGCTGGCGCGTGCGCGCGCCGCGCTGGATGGCGGCCGGCCGCTGCCGCTGGCGCTGCGCGAGGCGCGCGTCTGGGGCGCCAAGGAGCGCCTGTTCGAGCGCGTGCTGCCGCAGCTCTCAGACCCCGATCTGGCGCGGCTGCTCGACGCCGCCAGCACCTGCGACGGCCTGGTCAAGGGTCTGCGCGACGCCGCCTGGCCGCCAGAGCCCTGGGACGCCCTGCGCCGATTGGTGCTGATGTGCGTGCAATCGGTGATGCGCCCGCCGCGGCGGCTGGCGCTGGGCTGACTCTGCCGACAGCCTCGCTGGCTGCCCTAAAAGCGGCCCTCATGGCGGCCCTCAAGGCGGCCCTCATAGCGGCCTCATAGCGGCCCTCAAGGCTGCTTGAAGTCGCCCCCCCAGGCGATCACCAGGCGCTGCGGGTCGATGTGCTTGCGCCACGCGGCATTGAGTTGGTCCACGGTCAACCGGGCCAGGGCATCGTCGAGTTGCTGGGCAAAGGCGAAGCTGCGGTTGACGAAGAGGTTGCCCGCGATGCGCTCGGTCAACAGATCGTCCTGCGCGCGTGACAGACGACGGAAATTGAGCAGGCCGGCGCGGCCTTCGTTCAGCTCGGCCTGGGTGAAGCCGTCTTTCAGCGAACGCGCCAGCTCTTCCTGAAAGGCGGCTTCCACCCTGGGCTGGTTCTGCGGCGCGAAGATGGCGCTGAACTGCCACTCGGTGTTGGCGTCCAGCGCGCCCCAGCTCAGCCCCGAGCCCACGTCGTAGCTCAGGCCGTCTTTTTCGCGGATGCGCATCCACAGGCGGCTGCTGCCGCCCTGCCCGAAGATGTAGTTGGCCATCACCAGCGCCGCGTAGTCCGGGTGGGTGTCGCTGATGGGCAGGGCGAGCCGCCCGGCCAGATTGGCGTTGGCCTTGTCGGGCGTGCGCTCGACAAAGCGCGCCGGCGCCACCGCCACGAAAGGCCGGGTGACGCGGGCCTGCGGCTGCGCCCCGCCAGCAGGCTGGCGCCAGTCGCCAAGAGCCTTGTCCAGCGCCTGGCGCACGGCCGCAGCATCCATGTCGCCGACGGCCGCAAACTCACCCTGGGCGGCACTGAAGAAACGCCGGTGGAAGGCAATCACCTGGTCCAGCGTGACGGCCTTGATGTCTTCTTCCTGTTCTTCGAAGCTGCGGGCATGGCGTAGGTCACCGCGCGCATACGGGTTGCCATGGCGGGCCAGGCGGTTGCGGATCAGCGCCGCAGGCTCCTTGCGCTGCTGCTCCAGGCCGGCCAGGGCCTGCTTGCGCAGTTCTTCCAGCGACGCGGCGTCGAAGGCCGGCTGGCGCAGCAGCGCACCGACCCGTTCGATCACCGCGGGCAGGTGCTCGCGCTTGGTGCTGATACCGACGAACACGCTGTCACCCGAGGCGCCGAAGCCCACGCTGGCCTGCAGCTTGTCGAAGCCGTCGGCGATCTGCTGTCGTGTCAGGCCGGCACCGCCCTTGTCCAGCATGCCGCCCGCCATGCTGGCCACCAGCCCGAGCCCCTGGAGCGACTGCTCGGTGCCCATCTGCAAGACCAGCCGGGCATTCACGACACGGCCCCGTGTGCCCTTGGGCAGCAGCGCCACCTTCAGCGTGCCCGGCATCTGCGAGCTCAGGGTGCGCGCATCCAGGTTTGCCGGCGTCGGGTCGAAGGCTTCTGCAGCGGCGGCGGCGGCGTCGCCCTTGTAGGCCGTCAGTGCGGTGGCCACATCCACGCGCGCGATCTGCGGCGCGCGCTCGGGCTTCGTCTCGGGCTCGTAGATGGCGACCGTGCGGTTGCTGCGCAGCACCCATTGCCGGGCCACGCGGTTGATGTCGGCCAGGCTCACCTGGCGCACACGATCACGCTGCAGGAAGAACAGGCGCCAGTCGCCCAGCGAGATGGCCTCGGACAGCCCCACGCCAATCGCTTCCGGGTCGGTGAAGCCCTGGTCCCAGTTGTTCAGCCAACCGATGCGCGCGCGCTCCAGCTCTTCGGCCGTGATCGGCTCGGCCCCCAGGCCGTCCAGCACGGCGGCGGCGGCGGCGCGCGCCCGTTCCAGATCCTGCCCGGGGCTGACGATGACGCCGGTGATCATCGGCGAGGACTCCGCCCAGGCAATCGCCGCACCAAAGACCTGCGCCGCCAGCTGCCCCTGCACCAGCCGCTTGTGCAGGCGCCCGCCGGGTGTGTCGCCCAGCACCGACGCCAGCAACTGCACCGAAGCGGCATCAGGGTGCGAACCCGCCGGCGTGTGGTGGCTGATGTAGACCATTGGCGAGCCGCCCGTGCGGCGCACCGTGACCACGCGCTCACCGTCCTGCGGCGGGTCCTGCGTGTAGGTGACGGGCAGTACGCGTGTGGGCTTGGGCAGGGGGCCGAAATACTGCGCCACCCAGGCCAGCACCTTGCTGCGGTCGAACTTGCCGCTGATCACCAGCGTGGCGTTGTCGGGCTGGTAATACTGACGGTAGAAGGCCTGCAGGCGCGGGATGTCGACGTTCTCGATGTCGGTGCGTGCGCCGATGGTGGGCTTGCCGTAGTTGTGCCAGTCGTACATCGCCGACAGCGCGCGTTGGAAGAGCACGCGGCCGGGGTTGTTCTCGCCGGCTTCGAATTCGTTGCGCACTACGGTCATCTCGGTGTCCAGGTCGGCGCGCGCGATGAAGCTGTTGACCATGATGTCGGCCTGCCAGCTGAGGTACCAGCGCAGGTTGTCGTCGTTGGCGGAAAAGCTGGCGAAGTAGTTGGTGCGGTCGGTGGACGTGCTGCCGTTGGCGCGCAGGCCGCGCCGGGTGAACTCGGACCACGCGTTGCGGGTCGTCGGCGTGCCCTTGAAGACCATGTGTTCCAGCAGATGCGCCATGCCGGTCTCACCGTAGTTCTCGTGGCGCGAGCCC
>JBBQOR010000164.1:0-5549 GCA_038331055.1 Burkholderiales bacterium | reverse complement strand
CGGCCAAGCTGCGCTTCATGTCCGGCGGCCAGACGAATGTGCCGATCGTCATCCGCACGATGACGGGGGCGGGATTCAGCACCGGCGGTCAGCACGCCGACTTTCTCGAAGCCTGGTTCTGCCACACGGCGGGCTTGAAGGTCGTGATCCCTTCGACGCCAGCCGATGCCTATGTGCTGATGCTGTCGTGCATCGACGACCCCGACCCGTGCATCTTCATTGAGAACCTGCCGCTGTACTGGACGCCCGGTCCACCGCCGGTACGTGGTGTGCGCATCCCGCTCGGCAAGGCGAAGCTCGTGCGCGAAGGGACGGACGTGTCGATCATCACCTACAGCCGCCAGGTCTTCGATGCGCTGGCCGTGGCCGAGAAGCTGGCCAAGGAAGGTAAGAGCGTCGAGGTACTCGACCTGCGCACGATCTCGCCCCTGGACGAGAAGGCGATCCTGGCGTCCGTGGCCAAGACCGGCCGCGCCGTGGTCGTGCACGAAGCTACGAAGAACTGCGGCGTCGGCGCCGAGGTGTCCTCGCGCATCCACGAGGCACTGCATGCGCAACTGAAGGCACCGGTGCAGCGCCTTGGCTCGGCCTTCTGTGCTGTGCCGTTTTCCAAACCCCTGGAGACGGCCTTCGTGCCGAGCCAGGATCTGATCGAAGCCGCGGTGCGCCGCACTCTCGGCTGAATACGTTCCACGTCATATTCAAGGAGGCCGGTTTGGCCACGCAGATTCTCTTCCCCAAGATCGGGTTCTCGATGGAAGAAGGCACGCTGGCCGAATGGCTGGTGGCCGATGGTGCGACTGTTGACGAGGGCCAGCCGCTGTATGTGCTGGAGAGCGACAAGTCGGCCCAGGAGATCGAGTCTCCGGGCGCAGGCACACTGAAGATCAACGCCGCCACGGGCGAGGTCTACAAGGTGGGCGACGTCTTGGGCGAGATCGTCTGATCGCATGGCTGATCTGAACTGGCCTGCGCCGCCGCCAGCTCCCGCGCCGCTACCGCCTTGGCCCGACGTCGACTTCCGCCAGTTCGGCGACGTCGGCGACACGGTGCCGCTGTCTCGCATTCAGAAGTTGACCGCGGGCTATCTCACGCGCAATTGGCTGAGCATTCCGCATGTCACCCACCACGACGACGCCGACATCACCGAACTCGAGGTCTTGCGCAAGCGCGAGGGCGAGCGGGCTGGCCGCAAGCTGACCCTGACGCCCTACCTGATGAAGGCGCTGGCCGCGCTGCTGGCGAAGTACCCGCATTTCAACGCTTCGCTGGACGGCGGTGGCCAGAATCTGGTTTTCAAGAAATACTTTCACATCGGCATGGCGATCGACACCCCGAGCGGCCTGCTCGTGGCGGTGCTGCGCGATTGCGACAAGAAGTCCGTCGCGGAGTTGGCAGACGAGATCGACGCACTCGCCGCCAAGGCCAAGACCAAGGGCCTGCCGATGAAGGACATGGTGGGCGGCTGCATCACCATCTCGCCGCTCGGTCACATCGGCGGCACCGCGTTCACGCCGATCGTCAATGCGCCAGAGGTCGCCATCCTGGGTGTGACACGCGCGCAATGGAAGCCGCGCCGCGGTGCCAACGACGCCGTCGAGTGGCGCCTGATGCTGCCGCTGTCGCTGAGCTATGACCACCGCGTCATCAACGGTGCCGACGCGGCGCGCTTCACGGCCTCGCTGACCGGCCTTCTGGCTGCCACCTAGGGGCCCGCCCGACAATGGCAGCGTCAACCGTCGCAGGATCACGTTGCTCGACATTGAAGTCCCGACCTGTCGTTTCGCGCGGATAGATGAAGAGAGCTTCAACTCGATGGTCATGTTGGACGACCTGACCGACAAGGTTCAAGCGTTCTGCAACCACAAGACCATGATGACCCGGCAGCGTGCCGAAAGCCTGACGGATGTTCTTGCTGCTGTACCGCGACGACAAGGGCCAGACCTTCGTCGAGCGTGGCATCGACCAACTGCACATCGCTACGCTCGGACGCCAGTGGGTCAAGTTTCTGACGCTGTTCGGCTTCGTGCATCTGAGCATGTCCATCGTCTTCACAGTCCCGATGCGGTGGTTCGCGACGCACTCGGACCCATTCCCCGTGGGCTACCCGTCTACATGATCGACGGCCTGTGCGTCTATGGCGTCAAGCAGGACCAGTCCCCCGGCCGGGCGTGATGATGCCGCGGCCGCTCAACAATCCGCTCTGATCCGCAGGAGGCTGAAGTGACCTCGTCAACGTCCCGGTCCACACAGTTCATTCCCGGCTTCGATGCCATGTGTTTCGTCGGCGACTATCCATCGCGTGGCGCGAAGCGCTTTCCCATGCGCCCGGCGATCGTCGCCGACGGCGGCGCGCTGACCTACGCCGAGCTCGAAGCGGCCAGTGAGCGCTTCGCCGCCTACCTCATAGCGCAGGGGTTTGCGCCCGGCACGCGTATCGCCTACCTCGGCAAGAACAGCGAGCTGATGTTCCCGGTTCTGTTCGGCTGCATCCGCGCCGGCTGCGTGCTGGTGCCGATCAACTGGCGTTATGCCTTGCCCGAGGTGGCCTATGTCGTGGCTGATGCCGAAGCCGCGTTGCTGATCTACGGCCCCGAGGTGGCGGTGATCGCGCAGGAGGCCGGTGCGCAGGCCGGGCCCGTGGTTCGGCTGATGCCGACGATCGAAGGTGCCGGCGCCTTGCGCGATGTGCTGATGACAGGCCCCGCGGCGCGGCCCGCTCGCAGTGCGCAGCCCGACGACTGCGCGCTGCAGCTCTACACCAGTGGCACCACCGGCAAGCCCAAGGGCGTGATGCTGTCGCACCGCGCGATCTCGATCGCACGCTGGGTCGAAATGGATGCGCCCGACTGGGCCGACTGGACCGACGCCGATATCGTGCTGTCGGCGATGCCGAACTTTCATGCGGGCGGCCTGTCGTGGATGCTGATCGGGCTGCTGCGCGCGCTCACCTGCATCCTGACCGCCGATCCGACGCCGGCGAATCTGCTGGCCCTGAGCCGGAAATTCAACACCACGCGGACCTTCATGGTGCCCTCGATCATCCGCATGGTGCTCGACGCGGTGGAGGCCAGCGGTGAGCCGCCGCCGCCGATCAAGACGATCTACTACGGAGCGGCGCCGATGGATGTCGCGCTGATCGAGCGTTGCATGAAGGTCTTCGGCGAATGCGGACTCGGCCAGTTCTACGGCATGACCGAAGCGGCCGGCTCGGTGACTTTCCTGGCTCCGCGCGAGCATGACGTGACGCAGCCCGAGCGCCTGCGCTCCGTCGGCCGGGCCTTGCCGGGCTACGAGATCCAGGTGCGTGACGCCGATGGTCGACGCCTCGCGGCCGGCGAGCATGGCGAACTGTGGGTGCGGTCGCCCACGGTGATGCAGGGCTACTGGAAGCTGCCGCAGGCCACGGCCGACGCGCTGATCGACGGCTGGTACCGCACCGGCGATGGCGCGTACATAGACGGCGACGGCTATGTGTTCATGACCGACCGCATCAGGGACATGATCATCACCGGCGGCGAGAACGTTTACCCGATAGAGGTGGAGCAGGTGCTGCGCCTGCACTCGGCGGTGCAGGACGTGGTGGCCGTGGGTGTGCCCGACGACAAATGGGGCGAGGCGATCTGCGCGGTGATCGAATGGCGGCCGGGCAAGACGGCCACTCTGGAGGAACTGCGCGACTTCGCGCGCGCCCACATCGCGGCCTACAAGCTGCCGCGGCTGCTGAAGAGCACGACCCTGCTGCCTCGAACCGCCACCGGCAAGCTGCAACGCGCCGAGGTGCGAAAGCAGAGCCGCGGCCCTTGAGCGGCGCGCAAGGTACAATTAGTACATTTATACTAATCGTGCGTCGGGAGTCAGGCCATGAGTGCGGACAAGACTGACAGCGCGCCCGGACGCGAGGCGGACATCGCCGCCCAACTGGAAGACGTATCGGTCAAACTGTCGCGCACCAAGACCTGGAGCGGCATCGAGACGCAGGCGAGTTACGGGCCGACCGACGTGGCCGACATGGACTACGCGCGCGACCTCGGCGACCCGGGCCAGTATCCGTACACCCGCGGCGCCTACCCGGAGATGTACCGCAGCCGCATGTGGACGCTGCGCAATATCGTCGGCTACGGCGCACCGGAAGACACACGCGAAGGCATCACGCGTGCCATCGTGATTGGCACCGCCGGAATCAACATCGTGCTGGACACGCTGACGCAGGAGGCCATCGACGCCGACCACCCGGCGCTGTCGGCCGATGCCGGGCAGGAAGGCTGCTCGCTGCCGATGGTCAGCGACCTGGAGATCCTGCTGCGGGGCATCGACGTCACGAAGACCGACGTGGCCTGGCACTCGACCATGATGATCTACCCGCTGGTGGTGGCGATGGCCACGCGTCAGGGGCTCGATGTCTCGACGCTGCAGGGCTCGCACATGCCCGATCACTTGCAGTTGCGCCTGGCCGGCTGGAGCGAGGCCATCGTGCCCGCAGGCCTGGGCCACCGCACCACCGTCGATTGCATCGAGTACAGCGCGAAGCACAGCCCACGCTGGGCCCTGGGTTGCCCGCAGGCGTACGACATTCGCGAGCGCGGCATGACAGCGGCGGGCGAAATCGCGATCGGCATGGCCATCGTCAACCAGACCTTGCGCGACCTCGCGGCGCGCGGGGTCACGGTGGACGAGGTGGCCCCGAGCATGGCGTGGGTGTCCACCTCCGACATCGATCTGTTCGAAGAAGTAGCCAAGTTCCGCGCGCTGCGCCGTGTCTGGGCGCGCACGATGAAAGAACGTTTCGGTTCCACCGATGCACGCTCACAGCGGCTGCGTGTGGCCTGCCACACCTCGGGTCGCTCGCTGGTCTACCAGCAGCCTTTGAACAACCTGTCGCGCGCTGCGGTGCAGACGCTGGCAGCGCTGCTCGGCGGTGTGCAGTCGGTCGAAACCTGCACCTACGATGAGCCGATCAGCATACCGACCGAAGAGGCGCGCGAACTGGCCACCCGCACGCAGCAGATCCTGGCGCACGAGATCGGCGCCGCGCGCACGGCCGATCCGCTCGGAGGTAGCTGGTATGTCGAGTCGTTGACGAACCAGGTGGAGGCCGAGGCGCTGGCGATGCTGGCGCGCATCGAAGCCGTCGGCCTGATCAAAGCGATCGAGGACGGCACGATCGAAGGGCTCATGGACGAAGTCAACTACCGTCACCAACGGGAACTCGACTCGCAGGAGCGCATCGTCGTCGGCGTCAACAAGTTCAAGCCCAAGCACGCCACGTTGCCCAAACGCTTCAGCTTCGACCCGGCGCACATGGCGGCGCACTTGCAGCGCTTCAAGCAGCGCAAGGCCGGCCGCGACGCGGCGCTGCTGGCGCAGAAGATGGGCGATCTCTACCGCGTCGCGCAGCGCCGCGAAAACTCGCACCAGGCCATGATCGACGCGCTGGTCGCCGATGCCACGATCGGCGAGGTCTGGGGCACGGTACGGATGGCCAACGGCCTGCCCTACGACCCGTTCCGCGCGCTTGAATCCCCCTTCATCTACCCGAAGGCTTGAGC
>JBBQOR010000163.1:0-5568 GCA_038331055.1 Burkholderiales bacterium | reverse complement strand
AGCAACTCGACCTGGCGCGGCGCAGCGGCCACCTGTGCCCGCAGCAGCTCGAGGTCGAGCTGAAGTTCCTGCGCCAGCCCACGGACGTCTACATCACCCACATCAAGCCGGGCGAGATGGACACGGTAATGGGCGAGATCGCCGCGCAGCAGACCCGCCACCGGGTCAGCGCGCTGCAGACCGGCCAGGTTCTGCACCTCGCGTCCTGAGAGCGCCTGTCACCCCGCCCGGGGTGACAAGAACTGTCACTTTTCGCCGGTCCTTGCCGCCGGCTGGTCGCCAAAGGTGACCAAGAACGTCGGCCGGCCTGACCAACTGCCTCAAACCGGGGCGCTGGCGGTCCGAAGTCGGGTTGGCACGCAGGCTGCATAGATCATTGCGTCCCCTCCCCAACCCCTCCCCTAGGAGCTGAATTCATGAAGCGCGTCCAACAAGGTTTCACCCTGATCGAACTGATGATCGTCGTGGCGATCATCGGCATCCTGGCTGCCGTCGCACTGCCGGCGTACCAGGATTACACGGCCAAGGCCAAGATCTCTGAAGTCATTCTGGCGGCCAGCCAGTGCCGCACGGCGGTTTCCGAGGTCTACCAGACCGGCAGTGCCGCCCCGTCGGCCAACGGCTACGGCTGCGAGACCAGCACGACATCGAGCAAGTACGTCGCCTCGGTGGCCACCAACACCAACGGCGTGATCACCGTCACCTCGACGAGCTCGACCGATCTGCCAAGTGATGCACGTGGAATGACGGTCACGCTGACGCCTTCCAACGCGTCCGGCACGGCGCTCACCTACACCGCGGGCACCCAGGTCGCGCAGTTCGTCTGCAAGCCGGGCACTATGCCGGCCAAGTACCTGCCGGGTTCGTGCAAGTGATGTCCTGAACTTTCAGGCCATGAACGAAGGGGCGCGAAAGCGCCCCTTTTCATTTCGATGGCGCGCCAGCGCCTTCCTTCATCATCGCCACCCTGATGCAGGACGAGATCGAACTGACCATCCTGATGCCCTGCCTGGACGAGGTGCGCACGCTGCCCGCATGCATCGCCAAGGCCCGGGGCTTCCTCGAGCGCCACGGCATCGCCGGCGAGGTGCTGGTGGCCGACAACGGCTCGGTCGACGGCTCGCAGGGGGTGGCGCAGGCCGCAGGCGCGCGCGTGGTGGCCGTCGCCCAGCGTGGTTACGGCGCTGCGCTGCGCACCGGCATCGAATCGGCACGCGGCCGCTTCGTCATCATGGGCGACGCTGACGACAGCTACGACTTCAGCCGCCTGGGCCCTTTCGTCGACGCGCTGCGCCAGGGCCATGACCTGGTGATGGGCAACAGGTTTCGCGGCGGCATTGCGCCGGGCGCCATGCCCTTTCTGCACCGCTGGCTGGGCAACCCGGTGCTGAGCTTTCTCGGCCGCCGCTTCTTCGGCGGCGCGCTGGGCGACTTCCACTGCGGGCTGCGAGGATTCCGCCGCGAATCGATGCTGCGACTGGGCCTGGTGACGCCGGGCATGGAGTTCGCCAGCGAAATGATCGTCAAGGCGCTGCAGGCGCAGCTGCGCATCGCCGAAGTGCCGACCACGCTGGTCAAGGACGGCCGCGGCCGTCCGCCGCACCTCCACACCTGGCGCGACGGCTGGCGACACCTGCGCTACCTGCTGCTGTACACGCCGCGCTGGCTGTTCCTCTATCCCGGCGTGGCTCTCACGCTGGTCGGTCTGCTGCAGCTGGTCTTTGCCAATCTGGCCGACCCTGCCGCCGTGCGCTGGCCTGTGGGCATCCACACCCAGCTGTTTGCGTCGGCAGCGATGGTCCTGGGGTACCAGACGGTGCTCTTCGCGATGGCCGCGGTGATGGCGCGGCACTTCGCGCGCCTGGATGCCCCGCACCCGCGGGAACAGTGGACGCGGCGGCTGGCCAGCGGCCTCTGGCTGCCGCTGGGTGGTGGGTTGGCGGCGCTGATCGGGCTGGCGCTGTGCACCAGCCTCACGCTGCAGTGGGGCCGCGCGGGCTTCGGCGCGCTGGACCCTGAAGTGGCGATGCGCCAGATCATCCCCGGCCTGGCGCTGGTGCTGGTGGGCACGCAGTCGCTGCTGGCCTCGGTGTTCTTTGCCGCGATGCGCAGCGCCTTCGACTCCAGCCGCCAGCCTGCGCTGCGCGGTCCTTCCGAGCCCGCATGAGGACCCCGGTGACGCGGGCGCTGGCGTTCGAGCTGGCCGCGCTGACGCTGCTGGCCGCCGCGGCGTCCGCCGCGATCCCGCTGTCCACCGGCTACCTGGCCTGGAGCTGGGACGCGCTGAACCACCACATCTACCTGGGCCTGACGGCCGAGACGCCGCGCTGGCACCTGGATGTGCTGCCGGCGAGCTTTCAGACCTACCAATACCCTTATCTGTACTGGCCGGTCTACCGGCTGAGCCTGTGGGACTGCTGCGGCGCGCAGGCCGGGGCGTTGTGGTCGGCGCTGCAGGCCGCGCTGCTGCTGCCGCCGGTTTGGCTGGTCGCGCACAGGCTGCTTCCCGCCACCGGCGGGCCGGCCTGGCAGGGCGTGCTGGAGCGCTTGGCCGCCTGTGTGCTGGCCTTTGCCAGCGTGGTCGTGCTGACCGGGCTGGAGACGACCTCGAACGATCTGATGGCCGCGGTGCCGCTGCTGTGGGCGGTGGCGCTGAGCCTGCGGCCGCCCAGCCATCGCCGGGCCTTCGGCGCGGCCGCGCTGTGGGGTGTGGCGACGGCCTTCAAGCTGTCCAACGGGCTCTACCTGCCGCTGCTGCTGCTGTGGTGGTGGCTGCCGACGCGGCCGCATCTGCCGTGGCGGCGAGCGATGGCGCTGGCGGCGGGCGCGCTGCTCGGCTTCGGGCTGACTTACGCGCCGTGGGGATGGCAGCTGTGGCAGCTGACCGGCAATCCGCTGCACCCGTTCTTCGGGCAATGGTTCGGCGGGGGTTGACGGGGTGCTGCGCTTCAGGCCCGACGACTGGCTGGAGGGCCTGCTGCGCCCTTTCGTGATGCTCGACCCGCTGGCCGGCGTGTACTTCGAGGACCCGGCGCCGGACCTGCGCTTTGCCGCGCTGATCGTGCTGCTGTTGATCGCGGTGGTGGTCGCGCTGCGCGCGCTGCGCTGGCCAGCGGGGCTGAAGGTCGAGCCAGCCCGTCTGCTGCTGGGCATCCTGGCGGTGCTTTACGTGTGGACCTTCACCATCGGCAACGGCCGCTACTTCATCGCCGCGCTATTGCTGGTGGGCCCGTTGCTGGTGCTGGCCTGGCGGCTGCTGCCGGGCAGCGCGGCCTTTCGCTGGATGGTGCTGGCCGGCCTGGTGTTTTCTCAGGTCTACATGGTGCAGCGCCTGTGGGAGCCCAACCGCTGGGGCATGGTGCATTGGCAGGACGGCCCCGGCCTGCCGATCGAGGCCTCGTCGCTGCGCGAGCAGCCGGCGGTGTTCCTGACGATCACCGCGGTGTCGTACTCGCTGCTGGTGCCGCGCTTTCATCCGCAGTCGCGCTGGGCCAGCATCGCTGGCCAGCATGAGGTCGAGCCCGGCATGTCCGAGTACTCGCGGCTGCGTGCGCTGCTGCAAAGTGGGCTGCCGATGTACGTCGTCGTGCCCGGCATGGCCGAGTACCTGGACGCCGCCGGCCAGCCCATCGGCCGCATGCGCGAGCAGATCGGGCAGGTGCTGGCGCCGCACGCGCTGGCGCTGGCGGGGCAGGCGTGCAGCGTGCTGCGCTCGGGCCTGAGCGCGCGTGCGCCCAACCGCAAAGGCGAGTCCGCCAACGTCGAGGGCTTCTGGGTCTGCCCGGTGCGCCACGCCGAAGACGCGCGTTCAGTGCACGAGGCCGGCATGCTCGCGCTGCGGCGTTTCGACGATGTGTTCGAGCGCGTCGAGCAGCGCTGCCCGCGTTTCTTCCCGCCGGGCGGCGGCCGCGGGCGGCTGGTGGGCGGCGTGGCGGTGCGCCAGTACACGGCCGCCGACACCACGCTGTACATCGACGAGACGGGCGAGGTCCGCTACAAGTACTTCCGCGCGATGAACGCCACCACTCTGGGCAACCTGGACGCGGTGCGCGGCGGTGCCTTCGAGATCGAATGCCACAAGATCCCCGGCCGCTACCTTTTGCCATGGCAGCGGGACTGAGCGACACCTTGATCGATGCCCCGCCACCGCGGCTGGCGGTGCTGCTGTGCACGCATGACGGCGAAGCCTTTCTCGCCGGGCAGCTGCACAGCCTGCTTGCGCAGAACCGGCTGCCGCAGTGGGTGCTGGTCCACGACTGGGGCAGCCGCGACGGCACGCGCGCGCTCGTCGAAGCGTGCCGCCAGCGCTCGCCTGCAGCCGTGCAGTGGTCCTTGCACTGGCATGCCCAGGCGCCGGGCGCCACGCGCAGCTTTCTCGATGCGATCGAGCACAGCCTGAACACGCAGCCCGACTTCGACTACCTGCTGCTGTGCGACCAGGACGACGTGTGGGAGGCGGACAAGCTGGAGGTCTTCGCACGCACGATCCAGGCGCAACCCGGGCTCGACCTGCTGTACTGCGATGTCTCGGTGATCGACGCGGCAGGCCGCCCGCTGGCGACGAGTTACCTGGGCGCCGGCGGTGCCTTCGGGCAGCCGATGGACATTGCGCACGCCTGCACGATGTTTGTCAGCACCGCCAGCGGCATGTCGATGGCCTTGTCGCGCCGCTTCCTCGAGCGCCACCGAAGCGCCTGGGCGATGCCCGACTGGCTGGCACACGACTGGGCGTTGACGATCCTGGCGCATCTGACGGCGGCCCGCGTGGCCTTCGTCCCGCAGAGCCTGGTGCGCTACCGGCAGCATGCGGGCAACCTGGTGGGTGGGCAGGGCGGCACGCGGCGAAGCGGGCAAGGCGGCGGGTGGTCGCCGCTGGCCGCCTGGGCTCGAGCGCGGCGTCATGTCGATGCGGTGCAGCGCCAGTACGAGGCCTGCGCCAGTCGGCTGCCGATCGACGCCGCTCAGCGCCCGCGCGCGCGCGTCGGCCGCTGGGCCGTGGCGCGCGCAGTGCTCGCGGGCCGGTCCTTGCGCGGGCTGCGCAAGTGCAGGGTGGCGCTGGGCTACCTGCTGCTGTGGCGCTGAGCCCCGGTGGCGATCGCGCGCTGGTAGACCTCCAGCACGCCCTGGGCGAAGGCGGCGGCGCCGAAGTGGCTGCGCGCCCGTGCCCGGCCGATGGCCACACGCTGCTGGCACACCGTCTCGTCGTCGAGCACACGTTCGATGGCCTGCACCAGTGCTTGCTGTTCATCGGGTTCGAGCGCGCAGTCGACCAGCGCCTCGCCCAGCGTCTCCTCGACCGCCGGCAGCCGCCACGCCAGCACCGCCGTGCCGGCAGCCATCGCTTCGGCCAGCACCAGGCCGAAGCCTTCGCGCGTGGACGGCAGCAGCAGCAGGCGGGCCGACTTCAGATGCGCGATCACCTCATCGTGCTGCGCCACCTCGCCCAGGTGCACCAGCGCGCCGCGCAGGCCGAGCGCGTCCACCTCGGCCGCCACCTGCGCCGCCAGCGGCCCGCCGCCCACCAGTTTCAGCCGCAGCGGCGGCCGGCCGCTGGCCTGCCGGCGCGCG
>JBBQOR010000162.1:0-5573 GCA_038331055.1 Burkholderiales bacterium | reverse complement strand
GGTGCCGGTCGTCAGCAGGAATGCGCCGGCACCGGTGCACGCGGTGGAGGCCATGCCGGCGACCGCGGCCGAGCCGCTCGACAGCATCACCCTGCCCATCGGCACCAGCCTGGCGCAGGCCGAGAAGCTGCTGATGCTGGCCACGCTGCGCCACTACAACCACCACAAGGAACGCACCGCCGCGACCTTGGGGGTCAGCCTGAAGACGCTGTACAACCGGCTCAAGGAGTACGAGGGCGAGGCGGGCGCAGCGGCCGACAAGCGCCGGGGAGAGTGAGGCTCTGCACGACAGCCAGTCGGGGCCCGGAGAGCGGCGGACGGGGTCGCGCGTCCTGCGCGGTTCTGCTGCGCCGTTACTGGATCAGCCCGTTCTTCAGTGCGTAGTACGTCAGGTCGCTGTTCGAGACCAACCCCATCTTTTCCATCACCCGCGTCCGGTAGGTGGAGACGGTCTTCACGCTCAACGCCATGCTGTCGGCCATGCGGCCCAGGGTCTCGCCCTTTGCCAGGCGCAGGAAGACCTGGAACTCGCGCTCAGACAGCAGTTCGTGCTCTGCCTTGGGTGCCGGTGAGGCCAACTGGTCGGCCATCCGCTCGGCCATGCCTGGCGTGATGTAACGCCGGCCCAAGGCCACCGTACGGATGGCGCGAACGATGTCTTCGGGGTCGCAGTCCTTGGCAAGGTAGCCCGCAGCGCCTTGGCGCAGCATGGGCAGTGCATAGTGTTCCTCGGCGAAACCGCTGAGGATCAGCACCGGCAGCTGTGGCGCCCGCGCCTTGATCGCCTGCAGCGCATCCACGCCGCTGGTGCCAGGCATCGCGATATCCAGCAACAGGACATCTGCCAGCTCTTGCCGCACCACATCCATTGCCTCGCGGGCGCACCCGCACTCGGCAGCGACGCGCAGGTCGACATGATCCGAGAAGTACTGCCGCAGCCCCGCGCGCACAAGCGGGTGGTCGTCGACGATGGCGATGCGGATCATGCAGGGCAGCGGGCATTTGGCGTGCCCGCCGGGATACGGGCACAGAAACCAGGATTGCCGCGTCGCGCAAGGGGCCTTCGCCAGGTCGGTTGGTGGAGACGAGGAGGATCGAACTCCTGACCTTCGCATTGCGAACGCGACGCTCTCCCAGCTGAGCTACGCCCCCACGACAGCGGCGCAGTTTACCATTTGGCCTGACCTTCTTTGGGAGATCTGTCGATGCTCGAACGTGATGATCCGGCCTGGCTTGAAGCCCAGTACAACAATCGCGCGCGCGTGCCTGATCATGCGCGGCACCTGTCCAACTGGGCGGACGCGTCGGCACTCGCGCGAGTCGAGTCGCTTGCCGCGCTCGACCTGCGCTATGGCCCGGCGCCGGGTCAGACGCTGGACGTGTTCCCGGCGTCGGTGCGTGTCAAGCCTTCGCCGGTGCTGCTGTTCATCCACGGCGGGTACTGGCGCTCGCTGGACAAGTCGGATCACTCCTTCGTCGCCCCGGCCTTCAACGCCGAAGGGGCGCTGGTGGTGGTGCCGAACTACGACCTGTGCCCGCACGTGACGATCGAGCAGATCGTCATGCAACTGGTCGATGCGGTGGTCTGGACGATCCGCCACGCGGCCGAGTTTGGCGCTGACCCGCGGCGCATCGCGCTGGCCGGGCACTCGGCCGGCGGCCATCTGGTGGCGATGCTGCTGAGCTGCCGTTGGAAGCAGCTGGGTCTGGATCTGCCGGCGCAGCCGCTGCTCGGTGGCCTGTCGATCTCAGGTCTGTTCGACCTCGAGCCGCTGCGGCTGACGCCGTCCTTGGCGCCCGACCTGCGCCTGACACCGGCGTCGGTCAAGCGCCTGAGCCCGGCCTTCTTTCCGCGGCCGCGTGTACCGCTCTACACCGTGGCCGGCGCGCTGGAGAGCGAGGAGTTCCTGCGCCAGAACCGGCTGATCCGCGACGTCTGGGGGCCCACGGCGGTGCCGGTGTGCGAGACGCTGCCGGGGGCCGACCACTTCAGCGTTCTCGCCAATCTCGCCGACCCTGCCGGCATGCTGCACCAGCTGGCGTGCAGGCTGCTCGGCCTGCGTGAGGCACAGGCCTCCTGAATCCGCGTCATGGCACTGGCCGCTTCACTCGTAAGCGTCCGCCGCTGGCGGCGGCGCGCCCTCGACGCTCAAGGCACGGGTGAGCACACCGGGGCCGGCGACGCCGCGCGCAAAGTCGAAGGTCTGCCCGGGCAGGTGCAGCCGGCTGCGTTGCAGCTGCCGATAGAGCAGCGGCTGACCGGGCTGCACCCGCGTGCGCCCGGTCAGCGCGTCTTCCTGCACCACGTAGCCGCTGCCTGACCCGCGCTGCCGCCCGAAGTGGCCTGCGCCGTCCCGATCGATGAACAGCGAGGTGCCTTCGTCCAGCGCCACGCCGATCACGCGCCGGGCCTGCCCGTCCTGGCGCACGCGCGCCATGAAGGCCAGCAGGCGGCCCATGCGATCGCGATTCGCGAAGTGCGTGTCGGCCAGCAGGCCCTCGGCCAGCGGCAGCCCGAAGATGCCGGGCTGCAGCCGCACGTCGGCGCGGTAGGGGTCGGCCACGGCCTGGGCGCTGGTCACGCCTTCGTGCACGCCGTTGTCGTACATCCAGCCGCCGATCACCACCATGCCGGCCGAGGTGCCGCCGATCACCGCGCCGCGCGCGTAGGCGGCGCGCACGGCTCTGGCCAGGCGCGTGTCCTGCCAGGCGGCGATGTACAGGGCCTGATTGCCGCCGGCGATCCACACCAGGTTGGCCCGCGCAACGAGCGCGGCCACGGCCTCGTTGTCGGCGTGGGCGCGCGAGTCGACGATCAGCGTCGTCACCGAGTTGGGCTGCAGCGCGGCGCGCCGCTCAGCGGGCAACGCCCGCATCAGCTCATCGAGCAGATAGGCCTGGTAGCCGGCGCCGCCGCTGATGCGCAGCACCACAGCATCACCGCCGTTGGCCACAACCAGCGCCTGCTGCGTGAAGGCGGCGTCGACCTCCGGCCCCCCCCCCATCAGCAGCAAGGCCGGTCCGCCGATGGGTGCCCGCGTGGACGTCTGCGGGTTGCCGCTGAAGAAGCTGCGCAGCGCATGTGCCGGGGGGACCTCTTGCGACGCCAGCGCCTGGTCCTGCGTCTGGGCGCGGGCGGCAAAGGCCGGCGCGAACAGGCTGAGTGCGACAAGGATGAGGGCGACAGGGGTGAGGGCGACAGGGGTGAGGGCGACAAGGCGACTGGCCGCACGGGGCATGGTGGTGATCTCGTTCTGGTCGGGGATGGTCCGCGTCGACACCGAGGCTATCGCAGCGTCGGGCCGCGGGCTATGGCGCGAATAGGCGCTTTGTATTGGCCGCAACCGATCCGCTTTGGTATGGTTGCTGCCAGCGGCGTCCGTCAGGAGCAAGGTGGTCCCGCATCGACCGGCACAGACACAAGGAGCTTCACATGGGCTTGAAGGGTTCGAAGACCGAGCAACACCTGAAGGACGCCTTCGCGGGCGAATCGCAGGCCAACCGCCGCTACCTCTACTTCGCAAGCAAGGCCGACATCGAAGGCCAGAACGACGTCGCGGCGCTGTTCCGTTCCACCGCCGAAGGCGAGACCGGCCACGCGCACGGCCACCTCGAGTTCCTCGAGGCGGTGGGCGACCCCGCGACCGGCCTGCCGATCGGCAGCAGCCGCCTGAACCTGGCCGCCGCCGTGGCCGGTGAAACGCACGAGTACACCGACATGTACCCGGGCATGGCCAAGACCGCGCGCGAAGAAGGCTTCGACGAGATCGCCGACTGGTTCGAGACGCTGGCCAAGGCCGAACGTTCTCATGCCAATCGCTACCAGAAGGCCCTGGACGCGCTGGTCGACTGACCCGCGCAGCAGGTGTGATGTCGCAGGGGGCTTCGGCCCCTTGTTCGTTTGCTGCACCCGACCCAGAGAACCGCTCATGCGCGAAGGCAATCTCGAAGCCCCCACCCGTCACCCGATCGACTGGAAGGGCCCAGACTTCTACGACAAAGGCAAGGCGCTGGCCGAGATGGAACGTGTGTTCGACATCTGCCACGGCTGCCGCCGCTGCGTCAGCCTGTGCCAAAGTTTCCCGACGCTGTTCGATCTGGTCGACGCCACCAAGGACGGCGAGGTGCACGGCGTCGACAAGGCCGACTTCTGGAACGTGGTCGATCAGTGCTATCTGTGCGACCTGTGCTACATGACCAAGTGTCCGTACACGCCGCCGCACCCGTGGAACCTGGACTTTCCGCACCTGATGCTGCGCGCCAAGGCGATCAAGTTCAAGAACGGCGAGGTCGGCGCGAAAGAGCGGCTGCTGGCCAGCACCGACACGCATGGCCGCTTCGCCGGCATCCCGATCGTGGTCGACGTCGTCAACGCGATCAACCGCACGAAGACCGCACGCGGCCTGATGGACAGCCTGCTCGGCGTTCACCCCGACGCCTGGATGCCGTCGTTTGCCGGGCAGCGTTTTCGCTGGGGCCGGGCGATGAGCGGCGCGGCGCATGTGGTCACCAACGGGCAGCGCACACCGGGCAAGGTGGCGGTGTTCGCCACCTGCTACGTGAACTACAACGAACCCGGCATCGGCGAAGACCTGCTCGAGCTGCTGGAGCACAACGACATCCCCTACGAGATCGTCGACAAGGAGCAGTGCTGCGGCATGCCCAGGCTCGAGCTGGGCGACCTGGAGTCGGTGGCGCGCTCGAAAGAGGCGAACATTCCCGTGCTGGCGCGCTATGCGCGTGAAGGCTGGGCGATCCTGAGCGCGATCCCCAGCTGCACGCTGATGTTCAAGCAGGAACTGCCGCTGATGTTCCCTGTCGACGCCGATGTGCAGAGGGTCAAGGACGCCATGTTCGACCCCTTCGAGTACCTGATCGCGCGGCACAAGGACGGGCTGCTGAAGACCGACTTCAAGGCGCCGCTGGGCAAGGTGAGCTACCACATCCCCTGCCACGGCCGGGTGCAGAAGATCGGCAAGAAGACCGAGGAGATGTTCAGGCTGATCGGCCAGAGTGTCGAGGTGCGGCTGAACACCGTGGAGCGCTGCTCTGGACACGCCGGCACCTACGGCGTGAAGACCGCGACGCACCCGGTGTCGATGAAGATCGGCAAGCCGGTCTTCAAGGCGATGGCCCGCGACGAGCCCGACTACATCAGCAGCGACTGTGCGCTGGCCGGCCACCACATCGCGCAGGGCATGCAGCAGGCCGGCACTCCGGCGAAGGCCTTGCAGCACCCGCTCAGCCTGGTCCGCATGGCCTACGGTCTGAGCTGAACCACCGCAGGAGCAACACCCCATGTCGATCACCCGCGACAACCTCCTTTCGCTGGAGGCCTACTCGAAGATCAGGAAGAGCAGCAAACCCGAGGCGATCGCCCACCGGCGTCTGCGCAGTGTTCAGCTGGGCGAGCATCTGACGCTGCAGTTCGAGGACGAGCGCACCATCCGGCGGCAGATCCAGGAGATGCTGCACATCGAGAAGATCTTCGACGAGGTCGGTATCCAGAGCGAGATCGAGGCCTACGCCGCGCTGGTGCCCGACGGCAGCAACTGGAAGGCGACCCTGCTGAT
>JBBQOR010000161.1:0-5585 GCA_038331055.1 Burkholderiales bacterium | reverse complement strand
CGTAGTTGACCATGGCGTCCACCACCGAAGGGTCCTTCACGAACGCGTCGGCCAGCCAGCCCGAGCTGCCGGCCGTGAGCTTCTGGCCCGCGAGGAACGCCTTCAGCGTCTTGCCGTCGACGTCGCTCACGTCCAGGTCTTCGTTCTTGCCCGCCAGCGCCGACGCCACCGCGAACAACGCGCTCATGCCGGTGTTGGAGCTGCTCGGGTTGGTCATGGCATAGCGCAGCTGCCCGCTGCCTGCCGCCCGGGCGATGTCGGCCCAGCCCGGGGGTGCCTTGTCCCAGCCCAGCGCGGCCAGCTTGGCCTGCTTCACGCCCAGCGCGATGCGTGAGTAAAACAGCTTGTCGCGCGCGAGCGGCTTGGTGTTCAGGGCCAGCGCCGGGTAGGCCCCGTTGGCCGGCAGGATGGCGTCGAAGGACTCGCCGGCGTTGATGCGCTCGACGATGTCCAGCCCGCCTGCATAGGACAGCTTGAGGTCCACACCGACAGCCCGCGCGCTGGCCACGAGATCGGACTCCAGGTCCTTCAACTCAGACCCGGCCAGCACGCTGAAAGGCATCGTCGGCGCGGCCGGCGGTGGCGGTGCTTCGGTTTTGCCGCAGGCCGAAGCCAGCAGTACCAGAAGCGCGGCGGCCATCAGCCGCCAGGCTGGGGTCACAGTGCCACCTCCCCGTTGCTGCCCAGAGCGGCGGCGGACTCCTGCCGGCGCACGCGGTCCAGGTAGCTGCGGCTCTTGGTGATTTCGGTGCTCAGCGTGTCCACTGTCGTCTGCATCGACACCAGCGCCTTGGTCTTGAAGTCGCTGATGGTGTCCATCGTCTGGTAGATGTTGGCGAAGGCCTGCTGCAGCTTGGCGATCTCGATCGTGCTCGACGCTGCCTGCTGGTGAATGACCGTGCTCTGGTCGCGCAGCATCTCGCTGGTGGAGGCGATCAGGTTGCTGGTGGTGGTGTTGAGCGCGCTGATCTGGTCGAGCACCAGCTTCTGGTTGGCCAGCGCCTGCGCCACGATCACGGCCGTGCGAAGCGCGCTGACGGTGGTGGTGGTGGCGCGGTCCACGCCCTTCATCAGCTCGAGGTTGTTCTTGCGCACCATGTCCAGCGCCAGATAACCCTGGATGTTGACGGCCAGCTGCGTCAACAGATCGGTCACCTTCTGCCGCGTGTAGAACAGCATCTCTTCACGCACCACGCGCGCCTTCTCGGGGTCTGATGCGGCGAGTTCCTGCGCCTTCGCGTCGAGCTGGCCATCCAGCTTCTTGCCGATGTGCACGTACTTCTCCAGCCGCTCCATCAGCCCCCACAGGTTGATCTTTTCCTGCTCGATGGAGGTGTTGTCGCGCAGCAGTTCGTCCTTGCCGCGCTTGAGCGACTCGATGATCGCGTTCAGGTGCGTCTGGCTGCTCTGGTAGCGGTCGAAGTAGTCGACCAGCTTGCTGCCCATGGGGATGAAGCCCAGCAGCTTGCGCGCCGAGAACAGATCGCCCTGGCGCGACGGGTCCAGTGCTTCGATCTGCTGGCGCAGGTCCACCAGCGCCTGGCCGATCTGCGCCCCTTTGTCGAAGCCGCCTTGCTTGAGCGAACCCACCGGGCGCTCGAGCATGCGGTTGGACATCGACGCCGACGCTTCGATGTCCTTGTTGCCCATGGAGTGGATGCGCTCGACGGCTTCCTTGAACTTCGGGTGCTGGCTGTCGTGGCTGGTGATGTCGCTGATGAACTGGCGAACCTGCTCGTCGAGTTGCGCCACGTCCTCGGCCTTCAGGCGCACCTTACCGCTGGCCGATTCGATGGGCAAGGCCGCCACCGGCGCCGGCGGCTCGAGCGTGAAGGCCGACGGCGGTTGCAGCTCGATGGTCGTGGTGGGCAGGCTGGGGGTGGTGTTCATCGAAAGCTCCTTGTCATCTGAACTTGGCTTCTATGCCCTGGATCATCCGCTCGAGCCACTCGTAGCTGGGAGGGTCGATCACGTCGACCAGCACATCGGGCACCTTCACGCCACGCTGCGCCCAGGTTTCCGGGCCCTTGATATCGCCGCCGGTGCGGTAGCCGTACTCGTGCGCCAGGGCGCGCAGTGCCGGGTCGCTCTCCAGCGCCTGGCCCAGCCGCGCCCCGGCCGGGGTGTACGGCACCAGCACGTGCTTGGAGTACACCGTGGGCTTGGGGTACAGCAGCACCATGTCGCCCTTGATCTTGTCCGGGTTCTTCAGCCAGAACTCGACCATCTGCGATTCATAGGCCACCAGCAGCGGCGCCTTGCCCATGCCCAGCGCCAGATAGTCCTCGAAAGGACCGGCCGACGACTGCTCCTGAAAGCCCTGGCGCAGGAACAAGGGCGAGACCACGGGCAGGACCCGATCGACGTCTTCCGCGCTCTGCACGATCTGCTGGTTATTGGCCATGTAGCTCGCCAGCGCCAGGTACATGGCGGCGGAGTTGGACGAGCGCACGTCGGTCGAATTGACCAGCACGGCGCGGCCTGTGGCGAAGGCCTCGCTCTTCTTCAACTCGCGCCAGCGCGTGCCCTTCTCGGCCAGCGCCAGCAGGGCCGGCAGGTCGACCACATAGAACGCATCGCCCTGCTTGGCGGCGATGCCGTTGGCCACCAGGATCTCGGCAATCGGCCGCCAACTGGCAAACACGATCGGCGTGTAGAAGGGGTTGAACACCGCGGCGGCCTTGGCCTGCGCCTGCAGTTGCTTGGCCGCAGGTGCACCGCTGGGGAAGCCGAAGTCGTACCGGGCCGCGTCGAAGCGGTTGGCAATGGCCCGTGAGCCGGCTTTCTCGACGGTGACAGTGATGCCCTGGGCCGCCAGCGCCTTCTGCACCCGCAGGTCGGCAAAGAAGGTCTCTTTCTCCGAGCCGATCAGGCCACGCACGGCCACGGCCTGCTCGCGCTGCAGTTTGGCGGTGGCGGCCGCGCTCTGCTCGGCCGAGACGCCGGTGTTGGAGTACCAGATGCCGCCGCCCACGGCACCCAACAACAACACAGCCAGGGCAGGAGCGGCAAGCTTGCGAATTTCCAAGGTGGGCAGACTCCGTGGTGGACACCCCTGGAGTGGGGCTGAAAGCTCAAGGCCGAGCAAACGATATCGGCATATGATGACGATGTCAAACGGTCTGGCGTCGGTCTGGCGTCGGTCTGGCGTCGGTCTTGCTTCGGCGTCGGTCCCGCCGCGTGCGCTCAGAGGTCGGGCTTGTACCGCTGCTCCATCTGCTCGCGCGCCTCGTCGCGCCACGACCGAGAGCGCAGAAAGACCTTGGCGCAGTGCAGGTACGCGGCTTCGACCGTGATGCGCACCACCGCGCCAGCAGGTCTTTCAGGGCGGGGCTGCCGGCGTGGCGGTCGGGCATGCTCATGCGGGGCTCCATGGGGCGGCGCGGTGCGTGCGTGCCCGCCGGCGGCGATGCCAATCCCGCGGCCGACGGCGGTTCGAGGCCATCTCTAGAATGCCCGGTTGCCCTGCGCCATGAACCCATCCGAGCCCCTGTCCACCGCCGAGCCCGCCACACCCGCCGGGCCGGCCGAGGCCGCAACGCAAGCCGGCGGCGGCGGGTTGATCCGCATCCGCGGTGCGCGCCAGCACAACCTGAAGAACCTCGACCTCGACATCCGCACTGGCGAGATGACGGTGGTCACCGGGCCCAGCGGCAGCGGCAAGAGCAGCCTGGTCTTCGACACGCTCTACGCCGAAGGCCAGCGGCGCTACGTCGAGACCTTCAGCGCTTACGCGCGTCAGTTCCTCGACCGCATGGACCGGCCGGCGGTCGACCGCGTCGACGGCGTGCCGCCAGCCATCGCCATCGACCAGACCAACCCGGTGCGTACCAGTCGCAGCACGGTCGGCACAATGACCGAGTTGAACGATCACCTGAAGCTGTTGTTTGCCCGCGCCGGCCAGTTGTTCGACCGCCAGACCGCGCTGCCGGTGCGTCACGACACGGCGGAGACGGTCTTCGAGGACCTGCAGACCCGCGCCGCCGCGGCCGGCGACCCGCGGCTGGTGTTCACCTTCCCGGTGGAGTTGCCGGCCGATACCAGCGCCGAGCAGCAGGAACAGTGGCTGGCGGCGAGCGGCTTCACGCGCGTGCACGGCGAGCAGGTCGTCGATGGCCGCAAGCGCCTGGACGTGGTGGCCGACCGCCTGCGCCTGGCCAGTGCCGAGCGCGTGCGCGTGATGGAAGCGATCGAGCTGGCGCTCAAGCGCGGCGGCGGCCGGCTGACGGTGTTCGCCGGCGACGACCCGCTGCCCTGGCGCTGGAGCACCGGCCTGCACTGCCCGGAGAGCGAGCTGCGCTACGCCGATCCGCAGCCCTCGATGTTCAGCTTCAACTCGGCTTACGGCGCCTGCGACACCTGCCGCGGCTTCGGCCGCGTGATCGGCGTCGACATGGGCCTGGTGATCCCTGACGACCGCCGCACGCTGCGCAACGGCGCCATCAAGACGTTGCAGACGCCGGCCTGGAAGGACAGCCAGGACGATCTGGTCAAGTATGCCGGCGAAGCGGGCATCCCGCGCGACACGCCCTGGCGGCAGCTGACGGCGGCGCAGCAGCAATGGGTGATCGACGGCTCGCCGCAGTGGAGCGGCCACTGGAACAGGCAGTGGTACGGCGTGCGCCGCTTCTTCGAGTACCTGGAGAGCAAGGCCTACAAGATGCACATCCGCGTGCTCTTGTCCAAGTACCGCAGCTACACGCCGTGCGGCAGCTGCGGTGGTGCGCGGCTCAAGCTCGAGGCGCTGCTGTGGCGACTGGGCTCGAAGGCCGATGCCGATGCCGTGCTGGCGCCCGAGCGCCGCTTTCTGCCGGTGGGTGCGGCCTGGTCGCGCGACCAGCTGCAGGCGATGCCCGGGCTGCACCTGCATGACCTGATGACGGTGGCGATCGACCGTCTGCACCTGTTCTTCAACGGCCTGTCGCTGCCCAGCACGCTGCTCGACGACGCGCTCAAGCTGCTGCTGGACGAGGTGCGCACGCGGCTGCGCTACCTGTGCGACGTGGGCCTGGGTTATCTGACGCTGGACCGCCAGAGCCGCACGCTCAGCGGCGGCGAGGTGCAGCGCATCAACCTGACCACGGCGCTGGGCACCTCGCTGGTGAACACCATGTTCGTGCTCGACGAACCCAGCATCGGCCTGCACCCGCGCGACATGCGCCGTATCGTCGAGGCCATCCACCGCCTGCGCGATGCCGGCAATACGCTGGTGGTGGTCGAGCACGACCCCGCCGTCATGCTGGCCGCCGACCGCCTGATCGACATGGGCCCGGGCCCCGGCGAGCGCGGCGGGCAGATCGTCTTCGACGGCACGCCCGACGAGGCGCGCCATGCCGACACGCTGACCGGCGCCTACCTGGGCGGGCGCAAGCAGGTCGGGCTGGGCTTTCGACGGATGGTCGAAGCGGCCACGCCGCGGCTGGTGCTCGAGGGCGCACGTGAGCACAACCTGAAGGACCTGTCGGTCGAGCTGCCGCTGCAGCGGCTGGTGGTGGTCACCGGCGTCAGCGGATCGGGCAAGAGCACGCTGGTGCAGGACGTGCTGGTGCCCGCGCTGTTGCGCCGCTTCGGCAAGCCCACCGAGA
>JBBQOR010000160.1:0-5589 GCA_038331055.1 Burkholderiales bacterium | reverse complement strand
TCGTGTCGACTCCGGTGACCTCGCAGTTGCGCGGGCTGGTCATGAAGCGGCGCACCTGGCGCGTGGCCGGGTCGGCCACCGACATCATGTTGCCGCCGATGTTCACCCAGTCGCCGGTGCCGTCGCCCTGCTGGTCGGTCTGGATCCACAGACGGCCGTCGTGGTCGAACCACAGGCCGTCGGGTGCACCCAGGTCGTCGCCGATGATGTTGCCCTGGTAACGCGCGGCCGGCGTGAGCGCGGTCGCCTTATCACCGCACTCCATGAAGATCTCCCACATGAAGGTGGTGGCGCCCACGTTGCCACCGTCCTCGTTCCAGCGCAGGATGTGGCCGTAGCGGTTGTCCTGGCGTGGGTTGGTCGCATCGACCGGCGGACGCGCGCTGGCGGCGGTGGTGGTGCCGTTGGGGTTGTTGGACGACGCCGTCGTGGTGCCGCGGCGGTTGTTGTTGGTCAGCGTGAGGTAGACCTCGCGCGTGGTCGGGTGCACCGCCACCCACTCCGGGCGGTCCATCATCGTGGCGCCCAGACGGTCGGCAGCCTGGCGCGCCCTGATGAGCACTTCGCCCTGATCGGCGAACCCGTTGGCCGGCGTCAGCCCGCCCTGGTTCCAGACCAGCGGCAGCCACACGCCCGTGCCGTCAGCGTTGAACCTGGCGACATACAGCGTGCCGGTATCGAGCAGGTTGCGGTTGGCCGCCCGGTTCGTCGGGTTGAACTTGTTCGCGCAGACGAACTTGTACATGTAGTCGTTGCGCTCGTCGTCGCCCAGGTAGACGGTGACGGTGTTGTCGGTGCCGATGACGTGACCGGCGCTCTCATGCTTGAAGCGGCCCAGCGCGGTGCGCTTGACGGGCATCGAGTTCGGGTTCCAGGGGTCGATCTCGACGACCCAGCCGAAACGGTTAGGTTCGTTCGGATTGGTGCGGATGTTGAATCGGGGGTCCTGTTCAAACCAGCGGTAGCCGAAGCCGCCGCCCGACACGCCGTAGCGCCGCTCCAGGTTGCTCAGCGGCGTGCCCGCCAGCTTGGCCGCGGTGGTGCCGAAGTAGCCGTTGAAGTTTTCTTCGCAGGTCAGGTAGGTGCCCCAAGGCGTGTAGCCGTGCGCGCAGTTGTTCAGCGTGCCCAGCACCTGGG
The DNA here is from genome assembly GCA_038331055.1 of Burkholderiales bacterium. GTDB lineage: Bacteria > Pseudomonadota > Gammaproteobacteria > Burkholderiales > Burkholderiaceae_C > Rubrivivax. Next base: position 4,452 of record JBBQOR010000160.1, on the reverse strand, counting down.
TGCCAGTCGGGTCGGCGGCGGTCTTCAGCATTGCGTGCCCGGCGGCCGGGCCGGTCATGAGCATCGGCGTCTTGCCGGTGATGCGGCGCGCGAAAGGCGACGGCCGCACGACGGTCATCGCACCGCTGACCTTGCGCACTTCGATGACGGTGATGCCGTGTGAGGCGATCTGCGCAGCCACCTCGGCCGCGGTCAGCGGATGGCTTCCGTAACTGGCGCTGTTGACGTGCAGGCCCGGGTCCACGTACTCATGGTTCACGCAGAACAGGCCGCGGTCGCTGGACAGCCCGCTGACGCCGACGGCGGGGAAGCCGAAGAAGTGCATGCCGTCGTTGTGCTGGCCGAAGGTGGTCAGCTGCACGGCCTCGGTCATCGGGGTGGCCGCGTTCCAGTGCATGTTGGCAGCCGCACCCGGGCGCCCAATGGCGTCACCCCAGCCAATCAATACCTTGGCGGTGTAACCCACGGGCACATTGACGGCATCGATGAATCCACCAGGATTGCTGTTGCGATTGGGGCCGATGCTGGCGAAAGTGATGCCGCCGCCGCCTGGCGCGGGACTCACCGGATAGGCCATCGCGCCGCTGCTGAAGCCGCCAAGGCCCGTCACGACGCCGGTAGCCAGCGTGCCCTTGAGGAAGCCGCGGCGGCCGGTAAAGCTTTCCATCACGTCACGGATGGACTTGTTGCCGGACGGATTGATCGTCTCGTCGTTGGTCGGATGAAACACGCTGGTCATGAAGGGAACTCCCACATTTGGGCTCTCGTCCGGACAGGATCGTCCGGTTCGCGAGCAGGCTGTCGATCAGGACCGAAGGCTAGTAACCGTCGATGACGTGGCTGTTAATCGCCCCATAGCCCGCGTTGCGCCGACGCGAGCGCGCAAGGCCCGTGATGCCCGCCAGACCCGCCAGCAGCAGCACCGCCGAAGCCGGCTCAGGCACCGGGCTGAGGCTCAGGTTGAAGCGGTAGGCAAAACTGCCGGGCGCGAGCTCCTGGATCCACAGCGTGTACTCGCCCGCGCGCAGCGGCACCGTGAAGCCGGACGAGCCTTGGCCCGACACGGCCATGTCGTCCAGGATGTCAGTGCCGCGGTCCGCGGCGCTGTAGTGTCGAAAGCCGAGCAAGCCCGCGGCGGATGTGGCGCTGGTGGAGACCGTCGTCTGCGGGCCTGCCGCCAGACCGATGAAGGCGCCAGCGCTGCCGCCGCTGGTGGTCTGCTGCCCGACCCGCAGGCCGGTCCAGAGGAAGCCTTCGGGAACGATGACCTTCAGGTAGTCACGATCGACTCCGCCTGCACCGCGACCGGTCCTGCCCGAGAGCACGTTGTGCCCTGGCGTGCCGGAGGCGCCTGCCATGTCGAGCATGAAGACTGACGGCGCCAGACCGTCGCCGGAGAAGTCACCGGCGCTCGCCTCGTCGAGGCTGACCGCTTGCGCACCGCAGGCCAGCAGCAACAGCGCTGCAGCGGCCAGAGGCTTCATCAGTGGGGTGAAGGCTTGTTTCATGGCGACAGAATCGCGCCCTGGCGTGACCCGCCTGTGACGCCGTGAATGGCTATCGAACGCAAGCCTTGCGCGACGCCGGGTCAGTTCGGCGCAGACGCCAACATGCGTCGGACTTCATCCATCTGCGGCATGGTGGCGTGGGTCTTCAGCAGCGGCCGCAACAGCGCCTCGCCGCGTGCGCGCTCGCCCGCCTTGTGCAGCGCCAGTCCCAGGTGCATCTGCAGCAGCGGCGAGTTCGGCGCCAGCGCAACCGCGCGTTCGAGCAGTGGCAGCGCCTGCTCGTACTGGCCGAGGCGAAAGCGCACCCAGCCCAGGCTGTCGAGGAAGCTCGGGTTGTTCGAGCCTTCGAATCGTGCCAGCAGGCCCGCGGCGCGCTGAAGACTGGCGCGGTCGCCGCGCACGTCGGCCAGCAGATAGGCCAGGTTGTTGGTGATGGTCGCATCGTCGGGCGCACGGGCATGCAGCTTCTCGTACAACGCGATGGCTTCATCGTGCCGCGCCAGCCGCGACAACCACTCGGCGCGCGCCAGCGGAAGCTCCAGCGTGTCGGGGTTGCGCTTCTCGCCCTGCTCGAGCAAGGCCAACGCGCCGGCGCCGTCCTGGCGCTGCGCCAGGGCACGCGCGCCATGCAGGTAGCCCGCCGGCAGCATGGGGGCCAGTTCGACCAGCCTGAGGTAGTGCTGCTGTGCCTTGGCGAAGTCGCCGCGCGCCGACGCCACATCACCGCGCAGTTGATGGCCCAGCGCCTGCGGGCCGCGCTCGGCCAGCAGCCGATCGATGCGCTCGTCCGCGGCGTCGTAGCGGCCCAGGCCGATCAGCAGCGCCACGGCGCCGATGGTCGGCTCGGGTGCGCGTGGGGCCAGGCGTGTCGCCGTGTCGTAGGCCTTCAGCGCGAGATCCGGCTTGCGCTGCTGCGCATGGAACTGCGCCAGGCGCAGGGCCGGCACGGCGTCCTGCGGCAGTCGCGCCTGCAATTCCCGGTAGACCTTTTCGGCACCCGGCACATCGCGCTCGGCCAGCGCCAGCGCCACCTTCAGATCGTTGGCGCGCAGGTGGCTCGGGTCGGTGCGCAGCACCTGTGCGATCTCGATCGCGGCGGTCCTGTAGGCGCGGTTGTCGATCATGTCAGCCGCCAGCAGCAGCCTCAACTCGGCGTCGCCCGGGTTGTTCTTCACGGCCTCGGCCAGCACTTCGCGCGCCAGAGCCGCCCCGCCCGCCTGGCGATGCGCCTGGGCCAGCAGACCCACCACTTCGACCGAGGCACCCTGGTCGCGCGAGGCCGCGCGCAAGTCGATCACCGCCTGCTGTGCCTGACCGCGCCCGAGCAGGATGCGCCCCCGCGTGACCAGCGCGGCGCCATCGCGCGGGTTGGCCCGCAGCACCTCTTCGATGAGCCTGGCCGCGTCGTCGTCGTGGCCGGCGGCCAGCCGCGCGCGCGCCAGGCGATTGCGCGCCTCCAGCGCCACCGGGGCGTCGGCGTCGCCGGCAAGCAGTTCGCGCAGCACCCGATCGGCATCGGCCGGCCGGTTGACGCTGCGCAGGAAGTCGGCCTGGGCCAGCCGCAGCCGACTGTCACGCGGGCGCTCGGCGATAGCTTCGTCGAAGGCCTTGACGGCCGCCTCGGGCCCGCGCCGCGTGGCCAGCAGGTCGATCAGCATCAGGCGGCGCGCGCTGTCGTCGCTCTGGCCGCGCACCGCCTCGCGCAGCACCGCCTCGGCGGCGTCGATCTCGTCGCGCCGCGCATGGTTCAAGGCCCAGGCCGCCCACAAGGCATTGTTCTTCGGCGCCAGCGCCAACGCGCGGCGGAAGTAGGCCGGCGCCTGCGCGGCCGTGGCGGCGTCGGCTGCCGGCGAGCCGGCGATCTCGGCCGCCACCTGCAGCAGCAGCAGATGGTCCGGCGCCACCTTCAGCGCAGTGTCGATGACGCGCAGCGCCGAGACCAGATCACCCGCGTTGGCGTAGAGGCCGGCCAGCAGCATGCTGGCGTCGGCCGACACCTGCCCGGTGGCGTCGGCGCCGGCTGACTCTCCCAACACTGCCTGGGCCAGGCGCCGGGCGCCTGCGACGTCGCCGCTGCGGGCCAACAGCGCGGCCTGCAGCGTGCGCGCCCCGACGCTGGAGGGGTCGGCCGCCAGCACCTCGCGCGTCAGGCTCTCGGCATTCGCCGCCTCTCCCGCCAGCAGGTGGATGCGCGCTGCGCCCAGCTTGGCGCCCACGTGGGCGGGGTCGAGTTCGAGCGCCTTGCGGTAGGCATTGAAGGCGCGCTGGGCGTCTCGTCGCCCCTCGTCGACCTGTCCGGCGATGAAGTAGGCCTGGGCGTTGCGCGGGTCGATCTGCAGCACGTTGCGCACTTCGAGGTTGGCCTTGTCCCAGTTGGCGACACGGACAAAGTCGGCCGCCTTGCGCAGGCCGCTGTCGATGCGCTCGTTCTTGCTGCCGCATGCCGCCAGGCCCGCCACGGCCAGCAGCAGCAGCACACTCGCGATCAGTCCCGGCAGCCGGGGAAAAAGGGATAGGTGCAGCACGCGGCCTCTTGTGTCAGGGGGGCAGATGCGCCGGCAGGCGCGGCTGCAGTTGCGACAGGAAGGCGCCCAGACGCGCATCGCCATCGGCCGGGCTCTCGGAGGGCGCGAGCGGCGTCACCAGACGCAGCATCGCGCCGTCGCTGCGGCCACTCAGCATGGCGTCGCGCAGGATGTACCACTTGACCGCCAACTCGCCGGTCAGCAGCCGCCCGCGCTGCTGAAACCAGTAGTAGACGAGCTGGCGCTGCTCGCCCTTTTCGATCAGGGCGCGGTTCACCGGCTGCCCGCCGGCCTGCGCCTGGGTGAGCTCGGCCACGCGCCAGCCGTCGCCGGGGATGCAGGTGCGCGGCGAGTGGCTGGACTGGCCACCGCTCTGCGACTGGTAGTAGGCGATGAACAGGTTCACCGGCGCCTGACCG
>JBBQOR010000159.1:0-5601 GCA_038331055.1 Burkholderiales bacterium | reverse complement strand
GTCAAGGACAAGGCGCTGGGGCAGGAGGTGGCGGGCTCGCTGACGCCCGGGCAGGCGCTGGTCGCGCTGGTGCATCGTGAACTGGCCGCCACGATGGGCGAGGGCGTCGCTGACTTGAACCTGGCCGCGCAGCCGCCGGCGGTGATCCTGATGGCCGGCCTGCAGGGCGCGGGCAAGACCACCACCACGGCCAAGCTGGCGCGCCACCTGATCGAGAAGCGCAAGAAGAAGGTGCTGACGGTCAGCGCCGACGTCTACCGCCCGGCAGCCATCGAGCAGCTGAAGACCGTCACCGCGCAGGCCGGTGCGCAGTGGTTCCCGTCCGACGCCGGGCAGCGACCGCGCGAGATTGCGCTGGCTGCGCTCGACTACGCCAGGCGCCACTACTTCGACGTGCTGCTGGTCGACACCGCCGGGCGGCTGGCGATCGACGACGCCATGATGGCCGAGATCAGCGAGCTGCATGCCGTGCTCAACCCGGTGGAGACGCTGTTCGTCGTCGACGCGATGCAGGGCCAGGACGCGGTGAACACCGCCAAGGCCTTTCGCGAGGCGCTGCCGCTGACCGGCGTGGTGCTGACCAAGCTCGACGGCGATTCGCGCGGCGGCGCCGCGATGTCGGTGCGCCAGATCACCGGCGCGCCGATCAAGTTTGCCGGCACCTCGGAAAAGATCGACGGACTGGAGGTCTTCGACGCCGAGCGCCATGCCGGTCGCGTGCTGGGCATGGGCGACATCCTCGCGCTGGTCGAAGAGGTGCAAAAGGGCGTCGACCTCGACTCGGCGCGCAAGCTGGCCGACAAGGTGAAGTCGGGCGGCGGCTTCGACCTCGAGGACTTCCGCGACCAGATCACGCAGATGAAGAAGATGGGCGGGCTGTCAGGGCTGGTCGATAAGTTGCCCGGCCAGCTGGGCGCGAGGGCGGCCCAGGTGGACATGGGGCGTGCCGAGCGCGACGTGCGCCGCATGGAAGGCATCCTGTGCTCGATGACGCCGCTCGAGCGGCGCAAGCCCGAACTGCTCAAGGCCAGCCGCAAGCGCCGCATCGCACTGGGCGCAGGCGTTCAGGTGCAGGAAGTGAACCGCCTGCTCAACCAGTTCGAGCAGATGCAGGGCATGATGAAGAAGATGAAGGGCGGCGGCCTGATGAAGATGATGCGCCGCATGGGTGGTGGCGGCGGTCCGGGCGGCGGTTTTCCCGGCCTGCCCCGCTGATCTGCACGCGCAGGCCGGCTGCGTCAAGTCTTTCACGAAGTCTCGCGCGCCGGGCGCGCAAGGACACCTCCGGATACGCCTGTGTCGTGCCTGGTGTTGAGTTGGATGGCTCGCGCGCCGTAATCTGGTGCATCGCCAGCCCAATGCAGACCCGACCCCATGGACTTCACCGAACCGATGGCCCGCGCGGCGCTCGCCACCGCGGCACTGATGCTGCTGACGCTGCTGTGGGTGCGTCAACGAGGCCCGCGTGGCGGCGGCGCACGGTCCGATGCGCCAGACACCGTGGCCGCATGGCCGCCCACGGCGGTGCGCGTGCTGACCATCGGCGAGCGCTCGGCCTACGAACTGCTGCGCCGCTCGTTGCCGGGCTTTGTCGTGCTGGCGCAGGTGCCGCTGGCGCGCTTCCTTCGCGTGCCTACGCGCCACTCTTACGGTGAGTGGCTGCACCGCGTGGGCCGACTGAACGCCGACCTGGTGCTGTGCGACGCCGGCTCGCGCGTGCTGGCCGTGATCGACGTCCGCGCCGAGCAGGAAAGTGAGCGCAGCCGCCAGCGCCATGAACGCATGGCCCGGGTGCTCAAGGCTGCCGGGATCGCCGTCTACGTCTGGCGCGAGGACGATCTGCCCAGCATCGCGCAACTGCGCGCGCTGTTCGGCGCCATGCTCGGTGAATCGGCACGCAAGGCCGCCGAGAGTTCGCGGCCGATGCCGCTGATCCCTGTGGCCGAGATCGAAGAGGTGCTGGCCGCCCGCGACGCCGAGTTCGACCAGGCCGCCGAGCCCGTGCCCTCGGCCTTCATGGACGACATGGAGCCGACGCTGGCGCGGCGTTGATTCGCGCGCCGCGGCGCGCGGCCGCTCAGTCGAGCAGCGCGCGCGCGAACTCCCGCGCGTCGAAGGTCTGCAGGTCTTCGAGCTTCTCGCCGATGCCGATGAAGTAGACCGGCACATCGCGTCCGTTCTCGGCCCCCCAGCGCGCAATCGCCGCCAGCACGCCGCCCTTGGCGGTGCCGTCGAGCTTGGTCACCACCAGCCCGGTCAGGCCCAGCGCGGCGTCGAAGGCCTTGACCTGCGCCAGCGCGTTCTGCCCGGTGTTGCCATCGACTACCAGCAGCACCTCGTGCGGCGCGCCGGGCATCGCCTTGCCGATGGTGCGCTGGATCTTCTTGAGCTCTTCCATCAGGTGCAGCTGCGTCGGCAGCCGGCCGGCGGTGTCTGCGATGACCACGTCGCAGCCGCGCGCCCTGCCGGCCGTCACCGCATCGAAGCTGACCGCCGCAGGGTCGCCGCCCTCCTGGCTGACGATCTCCACGCGGTTGCGATCGGCCCAGGCCGCAAGCTGCTCACGCGCGGCGGCGCGAAAGGTATCGGCCGCGGCCAGCAGCACCTTGTGGCGGCCATCGGCGAGGTGGTGCGTCAGCTTGCCGACGGTCGTCGTCTTGCCGGCGCCGTTGACCCCGGTGTCCATGATCACCGTCGGCGATTGCGCACCCACCACCAGCGGCTTTTGCAGCCGCAGCAGCAGCTCGGCCACGACATCGGCCAGCAGCGCCTTCACGGCCGCCGGCTCGGTGGCCTTGCTGTCCTTGACGCGTCGCTTGAGATCCTGCAGCAGCCACGCTGTCGCAGCCACGCCGGTATCGGCCATCAGCAGCGCGGACTCCAGGTCCTCGTACAGCGCGTCGTCGATGCGCGTGCCGGTGAACACCTGGGCGATGCCCGATCCGGTCTTGCGCAGGCCCTGGCGCAGGCGTTCGAACCACTTGCCGCGCGGCGCGGCAGCGCTTTCCGCGGACGCCTCGGGCACGGCCGGTGCCAAGGCTGCGCTTGGCGCAGGCACGGCCGAATCGGCCTTCTTCCTGAAGAAACTGAACATGCGGTGGGGTTTCCAGGCGCTCAGGGTGGGCCGCTATAATTTCAGATTCGGGCGCTTTAGCTCAGCTGGTTAGAGCGACGGAATCATAATCCGCAGGTCCGGGGTTCAAATCCCTGAAGCGCCACCACAAATGAGAGCCCCTGCACGACACGCGCCTGCAGGGGCTTCTTTCTTTTCAGGGCCTGCGCGCAGGTGGGCTCTCGTAGCCGGGCGCTGGGCCACGGCGCCGCCGCTACACTGAGCGGCTTCGTTCGCACAGCCCCTGGCTCCACACCATGAATCGCTGTGATCTCTTTCGGCCGTCGCGCCGAAAAGCCGTCGGCAGGCTGGCGCTTTTTGCATTGCCCGCGCTGCTTGCCCTGCCGGCAGCCGCGCAGATGCCGCGCAACTTTCCCGCGCAGGCGCTGCGCGGTGAGTTGCAGGTGCTGCAGCCGCCCGAGGTGCTGCTCAACGGGCGCCCGGCCCGGTTGGCGCCCGGCGCGCGCATCCGCGGCGAACGCAACCTGATGCTGTTGTCCGGCGCGCTCGCCGGCCAGGCCCGCCAGACGGTGAACTACACGGTGGATGGCCAGGGCCTGCTGATGGAGGTCTGGCTGCTCAGCGCCGATGAGCGCGCCCGCCGCCCGTGGCCGATTACCGCCGAAGAAGCCCGGCGCCTGCAGTTCGATCCCGTGGCACAGACCTGGAGCCGGCCATGACGCAGAGTACGACGAAGAAGGTCTTCATCCGCACCTTCGGCTGCCAGATGAACGACTACGACTCGGACAAGATGGCCGACGTGCTGGGCGCGGCGCAGGGCTACGAGAGCACCGACGACCCCGAGGCCGCCGACCTGATCCTGTTCAACACCTGTTCGGTGCGCGAGAAGGCGCAGGAAAAAGTCTTCAGCGACCTCGGCCGCGTCAAGCATCTGAAGAAGAAGGGCGTGCTGATCGGCGTCGGCGGCTGCGTCGCCAGCCAGGAGGGCGCGGCCATCGTCGAGCGCGCGCCTTACGTCGACCTGGTCTTCGGCCCGCAGACCCTGCACCGGCTGCCGCAGATGATCGACGCGCGCCGCGCCAGCGGCCGCCCGCAAGTGGACATCAGCTTCCCCGAGATCGAGAAGTTCGATCACTTGCCGCCGGCGCGCACCGAGGGCGCCAGCGCCTTCGTCTCGATCATGGAAGGCTGCAGCAAGTACTGCAGCTACTGCGTGGTGCCCTACACGCGCGGCGAAGAGGTCAGCCGGCCGCTGGACGACGTGCTGGCCGAAGTGGCGGGGCTCACCGCGCAGGGCGTCAAGGAGGTCACGGTGCTGGGGCAGAACGTCAACGCGTGGCGCGGCGCGATGGGCCAGACGGCCGAGATCGCCGACTTCGCGCTGCTGCTCGAGTGTGTGGCCGCGATTCCCGGCGTGGCGCGCATCCGCTACACCACCAGCCACCCGAACGAGTTCACGCCTCGGCTGATCGAGGCCTACCGCCGCATCCCGCAACTGGTGAACCATCTGCACCTGCCGGTGCAGCATGGCAGCGACCGCATCCTGATGGCGATGAAACGCGGCTACACGGCGATGGAATACAAGAGCACCGTGCGCCGGTTGCGTGAGGTGCGGCCCGAACTCAGCTTGTCAAGCGACTTCATCGTCGGCTTCCCCGGCGAGACCGAGGACGACTTCGCCCGCCTGATGAAGCTGATCGAGGACACCGGCTTCGACTCGTCGTTCAGCTTCATCTTCAGCCCGCGCCCGGGCACGCCGGCCGCCAATCTGGCCGACGACACACCGCCTGCCGTGAAGCTCGAGCGGCTGCAACGGCTGCAAGCGCGCATCGAAGCCCAGGCCCGCCAGATCAGCGCGCGCCGCGTAGGCACGGTGCAGCGCATCCTGGTCGAAGGCCGCTCGAAGAAGAGCGCGGCTGAACTGATGGGACGCACCCAGTGCAACCGCATCGTCAACTTCGACGGCGGACCGCATTCGGCGCGGCTGGTCGGCCAGATGATCGAGGTGCGCATCACCGAAGCCTTCCCCCACTCGCTGCGCGGCCGCGTCGAGGGCGCCAGTGCCGACGACTTCTCGCTCAGCGCCGCCCCGGCCCAAAGCCCAGCCACCACAGCGTGAGCGCCACCGCCACCACCATTGCCGAGTACGTGGCCATGCGGCCGTCGCGCCCCGTGATCACCACCCCGGCCAGCAACACCAGTGACGCGGCGAGCACGCTGCCCGCGGCCAGCCGCTGCCAGCGCACACCGGCCAGTTCACGCCGGAACACCAGCTTGGCCAGCGCCGCGGCGAGCACCCCGATGCCGAATGCCGGCAGACCGAGGTTCAGCAGGTGCCATAGGGCATCCAGCGGGCCCATGCTGCTGCGCCGGCCTAGCGGGGTGCGCTGTTCTGACGGTCTTGACGGCCGTCAATTCGGGGATGACCCCGGTGTACTGACACGCTCATTCCACGCTCCTATGTGTTCCGCAAATCTTACAATCGTGCCGTGAGTGTCATTGCGCTCGGCCTCAACCACACCACTGCG
>JBBQOR010000158.1:0-5606 GCA_038331055.1 Burkholderiales bacterium | reverse complement strand
CATGACGCGCAAGGCGCTGTCGACTGCCGCGGCGGTTTCAGAGCGGCACCTGGCGAACCTCGAAGTCGGCCTGGGCAACGCATCCATCCGGGTGCTGCTGCAGGTGGCGCAGGCGCTGCAGTGCCCGCTCGCATCGTTGCTGGACGACGGCAGCGCGCCGTCCCGCGCCGGTGCAGCGCGTCCCTTGCGCGTAGCGCTGATCGGCCTGCGCGGCGCGGGCAAGTCCACGCTCGGCGGCATGCTGGCCGATGCGCTCGAGTTGCCCTTCATCGAACTCAGCCGCGAGGTCGAACGCCTGGCCGGCTGCCGCACCGGCGAGATCCTGGCGCTGTATGGGCAGACCGCGTACCGCCGCTATGAGCGACGCGCGCTGCAGGAGGCACTGCGCAGCCATGCCCAGGCGGTGATTGCCACGCCGGGCGGGCTGGTTTCCGACGCCGGCAGCTTCGACTTGCTGCTGGCCCAGTGCCGCACAGTGTGGTTGCGAGCGTCGCCGAAGGACCACATGGAGCGCGTGCTGGCCCAGGGCGATCTGCGGCCAATGTCCGCCAGCCGCGAGGCGATGGACGACCTGCGCCGCATCCTGGCCAGCCGCGAAGCCCTGTATGCCCGTGCGAGCCTGCATCTGGATACCAGCGCGCAGCCGCTGCCGCAGACCTTTGCGCTGCTGCGCGAGCAACTGCTGCCGGCTTGAGCCCATCGCCAGCACCGAAAAGCACTAAAATGCGTATCGTTACCCAGAGCAAAAATGCACTTTGATGCATATTTGAAGGAAATCCGATGACCGCCGAAGCCCGTATCGACTTCCGCATCGATTACCGCACCGAGCCCGCCGCCTACCGCCACTGGCGCCTGGGCTTCGAGGGCGAAGTCGCCACGCTGCTGCTGGCAGTGGACGAGGACGGCGGCCTGCGCCCGGGCTACAAGCTCAAGCTCAACAGCTATGACCTGGGCGTGGACATCGAACTGGCCGATGCGCTGAACCGCATCCGTTTCGAACACCCCGAGGTGCGCTGCGTGGTGCTGGGCAGCGCGCGCGACAAGGTGTTCTGCTCGGGCGCCAACATCTTCATGCTCGGCATCAGCAGCCACGGCTGGAAGGTGAACTTCTGCAAGTTCACGAATGAGACGCGCAACGGCATCGAGGACGCATCGCGCCACAGCGGGTTGAAGTTCCTGGCCGCCGTCAACGGCGCCTGCGCCGGCGGCGGCTACGAGATGGCACTGGCCTGCGACGAGATCATCCTGGTCGATGACCGCAGCAGCGCCGTCAGCCTGCCCGAGCTGCCGCTGCTGGGCGTGCTGCCCGGCACCGGCGGGCTGACGCGGCTGACCGACAAACGCCGTGTGCGGCATGACCTGGCCGATGTGTTCTGCACCACCACCGAAGGCGTACGCGGCCAGCGCGCGAAAGATTGGCGGCTGGTGGATGACATCGCACGGCCGGCCCGATTCGCAGCGCGGGTGCAGGAGCGCGCGCGCGAACTGACCGCCCTGAGCGACCGCCCGGCGGATGCACGCGGCGTGGCGCTGCCGCGCATCGAACGCCGTGACGGGCCCGACGCGCTTCGCTACACCCACGTGGCGGTGCAGATCGACCGCCCGCACCGCACCGCCACGCTGACGGTGCGCGCACCGCACGGCCCTCAGCCGGTGGACGCGGCAGGCATCGAGGCCGCAGGGGCGGCCTGGTACCCGCTGCAGATGGCGCGGGAACTCGACGACGCCATCCTGTGCCTGCGCACCAACGAGCCCGAGATCGGCCTGTGGCTGCTGAAGACCGAAGGCACGCCGGCAGAAGTGCTGGCACTGGACGCCACGATGCACAGTCTGCAGGGCCACTGGCTGGTGCGCGAGACCATCGGCCTCTTGCGCCGCACCTTCAGCCGGCTGGATGTCAGCTCACGCAGCCTGTTCGCGCTGATCGAGCCGGGATCTTGTTTTGCCGGCCCGTTGCTCGAGCTGGCGCTGGCCTGCGACCGCATCTACATGCTGGCGCTGCCCGACGAACCCACGCGTGCGCCGCGCATCGCCACCTCGGCCGCCAACTTCGGTCTGTACCCGATGGCCACCGGCCAGAGCCGTCTGGCGCGCCGCTTCTACGACGAGGCGCCCGCCCTGGCGGCGGTGCAGGCGCTGCAGGGGCAGCCGCTGGACGCGGCCACGGCGATGGCCGTGGGCCTGATCACCGCCGCACCCGACGACATCGACTGGCCCGACGAGACCCGCATCGCGATCGAAGAACGCGTGGCCATGTCGCCCGACGCGCTCACCGGGCTCGAAGCCAGCCTGCGCTTCAACGGCCCCGAGACCATGGCGACGCGCATCTTCGGCCGCCTGTCGGCGTGGCAGAACTGGATCTTCCAGCGCCCCAACGCGGTCGGCGCCAAAGGCGCGCTGAAGCTCTACGGCAGCGGCGAGAAGGCCGCCTTCGACTGGCACCGCGTCTGAATTCCTGACCCACTGAGCACCACACCATGAGCACCATCGACTACAGCGAGAAGATTCCCAACAACGTCAACCTCGGCGAAGACCGCGCACTCAAGCGCGCGCTCGAGCAGTGGCAGCCCGGCTACCTGCAGTGGTGGCAGGAGATGGGCCCGGTGGAGACCACCGATGCGCAGGTCTACCTGCGCACCGCCGTCAGCGTGGACCCGCAGGGCTGGGCGCAGTTCGGCCACGTGAAGATGAGCGACTACCGCTGGGGCATCTTCCTGAATCCGGCGCAGGAAGGTCGCAAGATCCATTTCGGCGACCACCTTGGCGAGGACGTCTGGCAGGACGTGCCCGGCGAGCACCGTGCCAACCTGCGCCGCATCATCGTGACCCAGGGCGACACCGAGCCGGCCAGCGTGGAGCAGCAGCGCCATCTGGGCCAGACGGCACCCAGCCAGTACGACCTGCGCAACCTGTTCCAGGTGAACGTCGAGGAAGGCCGCCACCTGTGGGCCATGGTCTACCTGCTGCACAAGCACTTCGGCCGCGACGGCCGCGAAGAGGGCGAAGCGCTGCTGCAGCGGCGCAGCGGCGAGACCGACAACCCGCGCATCCTGCAGGCCTTCAACGAGCCCACGCCCGACTGGCTGAGCTTCTTCATGTTCACCTACTTCACCGACCGCGACGGCAAGTTCCAGCTCTGCGCGCTGGCCGAAAGCAGCTTCGAGCCGCTGGCGCGCACGACGAAGTTCATGCTCACCGAAGAAGCGCACCACATGTTCGTCGGCGAGTCCGGCGTGGCCCGCGTCATCCAGCGCACCTGCCAGCTGATGAACGAGCTGAAGACCGACGACCCGGCCCGGCTGCGCGCGGCCGGCGTGATCGACCTGCCCACTCTGCAGCGCTACCTGAACTTCCACTTCAGCGTGACGATCGACCTCTTTGGCGCCGACCAGTCGAGCAACGCGGCCATCTTCTACAGCTCGGGCCTGAAGGGCCGCTACGAGGAAGGCCGGCGCGTCGACGACCATCTGCTCAAGGGGCAGACCTACAAGGTGCTGGCGGTGGACGGCACGCAGCTCGTCGAGCGCGAAGTGCCGATGCTGAACGCACTCAACGAAGTGCTGCGCGACGACTACATCCGCGACAGCGTGGCCGGGGTCGAGCGCTGGAACCGCGTCATCGCCAAAGCCGGGTTGCCGCACCGGCTGACCGTGCCGCACAAGGCCTTCCACCGCAACATCGGCACGCTGGCCGGCGTGAAGGTCTCGCCCGACGGCCTGGTGCTGACGGCCACCGAGTGGCAAGCCCGCGCCGACGAGTGGCTGCCCAGCGCCGCCGACCGCGCCTTCGTCGCCAGCCTGATGGGACGTGTGGTCGAGCCCGGGCACTTCGCCCACTGGATTGCGCCGCCGGCCATCGGTATCACCCGCCTGCCGGTGGACTTCGAGTACGTGCGCTTCGCATGAGCGGGCTCGCCACGCCGGTGGCCGGCGGCATGATCCGCCAGCACCTGATCGACCCGGAAATCTGCATCCGCTGCAACACCTGCGAGGCCACCTGCCCGGTGGATGCGATCACGCACGACGATCGCAACTACGTGGTCGACGCCAGCAAGTGCAATCTGTGCATGGCCTGCGTGCCGCCCTGCCCCACCGGCAGCATCGACAACTGGCGCGAGATGCCGCTGCCGCGCGCCTACAGCGTGCAGGAACAACTCGGCTGGGATGTGCTGCCCGAGCCGCTGCCGGCCGAGGAACTGGGCGAGGCGGTGAGCCCGACGACGGCGACGACGGCGCTGACCGCAGCGTCATGGAGTGCCACACTGCCGCCCTGGTCGGCCGCGCACGCCTACACCAACCTGTACGGCCCGGGCGCGAAAGGCACCGCGCGCCAGTCGCCGGTGCGCGCAGCGGTGGCCGGCAACGTGCGCGTCACCGAGGTGGGCCACGACTACGACACGCACCACATCGTGCTCGATTTCGGCGCGCTGCCCTTTCCGGTGCTGGAGGGCCAGAGCATCGGCATCGTGCCGCCGGGCGTGGATGCGCACGGCCGACCGCACCACCCGCGCCAGTACAGCGTGGCGAGCCCGCGCGACGGTGAGCGCGCCGGCTACAACAACCTGTCGCTGACGGTCAAGCGTGTGCTCGAGGACCACCAGGGCCAGCCGGTGCGCGGGGTGGCCAGCAACCACCTGTGCGATCTGCAGGTGGGCGATGCGGTGCAGGTGATCGGGCCCTTCGGCGCCAGCTTCCTGATGCCCAACCACCCGAAGAGCCACCTGGTGATGATCTGCACCGGCACCGGCAGCGCGCCGATGCGCGCGATGACCGAGCGGCGCCGCCGCCTGCGCCGTGCCGGCGGCTTCGAGAGCGGCCGCCTGCTGCTGTTCTTCGGCGCACGCACGGCGCAGGAACTGCCCTACTTCGGCCCGCTGCAGAGCCTGCCCGGCGACTTCATCGACATCCATCTGGCCTTCAGCCGCACACCCGGCCAGCCGCGTGTCTACGTGCAGGACCTGATGCGTCAGCACGCCGCCAAGCTGGCCCCTTTGCTGGCCGACCCCGACGCCAGCTTCTACGTCTGCGGCCTGCGGGCAATGGAAGATGGCGTCATCAGCGCGCTGCGCGACGTGGCACAACAGGCCGGGCTCGACTGGCCCACCGTCGCCGGCACACTGCAGCGCGAGGGACGGCTGCACCTGGAGACCTACTGATGGCCGCGTTGAAGACGCTGACCGGCGCGCCGCTGCTGGTAGTGGGTGCCGGCATCATGGGCGCCGGCATCGCGCAGTGGGCGGCGCTGGCCGGCCACCCGGTGGCGATGCACGATGCGCGAGAGGGCGCAGCGGCCGCGGCGATCAGCAAGCTGGCCGGCACGCTCGACACCTTGGTGGCCAAGGGCCGGCTGCAGGCCGAGGCGGCACAGGCCGCACTGGCCCGCATCACGCCGCTGGCGCAGCTGGAGGGCGCGGCCGGCTCGGCGCTGGTGGTGGAGGCCATCGTCGAAGACCTCGCGGCCAAGCGCGCGCTCTTCGCCGCACTCGAGCGCATCGTCAGCCCGACCTGCGTGCTGGCGACCAACACCTCGTCGATCTCGGTCACCGCCATCGCCGCCGGGCTGCAGCAACCCGGGCGACTGGTGGGCATGCACTTCTTCAACCCGGT
>JBBQOR010000157.1:0-5639 GCA_038331055.1 Burkholderiales bacterium | reverse complement strand
ATCGACGAGCTCACCGAGCTGGTCGAAGAAGCCGTGCTGATCGAGTTCGAGAAGATCGCCGAACGCGGCGGTGTGCTCGGCGCGATGGAGACCGGCTACCAGCGCGGCAAGATCCAGGAAGAGTCGATGCACTACGAGATGCTCAAGCACACCGGCGAGCTTCAGATCATCGGCGTCAACACCTTCCGCAACCCGCAGGGCGAGTCGATGCCCCAGCACATCGAACTGGCGCGCAGCACCGAGGAAGAAAAGCAGTCCCAGCTGACGCGGCTGCACGACTTCCACGCCCGCCATGCCGCCGAGGCCCCCGCCATGCTGGCGCGGCTGCAGCAGGCGGTGATCGACAACGACAACGTCTTCGCGGTGCTGATGGACGCGGTGCGCTGCTGCAGCCTGGGGCAGATCACGACGGCCTTGTTCGAGGTCGGCGGACAGTACCGACGCAGCATGTAGTCGCCGCGGCTGCGGCGCCGAGTCACTGAGCCGGGCAGCCCGAGCGCCGCGTCAGAAGTCCAGCTCGTCGCGGATCGCCGCGATGCCCGCCTTGGCGCAGCTGTCGTCGGCATCGCCGCCGGGCGCGCCGCTGACGCCGATGGCGCCGAGCAGCGAGCCTCCGGCTTCGATCAGCAGCCCGCCGCCGACCGCCACCACGCGCGGCAGATGGCGGATGCCCGCGCTCGGCTGGCCGGGCTGCGTGGTGCGCACCAGATCAGTGGTCGAGGTGCGAAAACTCACCGCTGTCCACGCCTTGTTGGCCGCGGTGTCGGGCGTGTGCGGGCCGGCGAAGCGGTCGCGCAGCATCACCTGGGTGACGCCGAAGCGGTCGACCACCGCCACCGCCGCCTGGAACCCCTGACGGCGACAGTCCTGCAAGGCGGCGCTGGCGGCCTTCAGCGCCGCCTCGGGCGTGAGCACGCGGATGCTGTGGGTGGCGGCGGCTTGCGCCTGCACGGCGGCGGGTGCCAGCAGCGTGGCAACGCCCGCAACGAACAACCGCGCGGCCACCTTGGCCGCCGCAGCGTCAGACCATCGGTTCGGGATCATCGGGAGCGTCTCCTTGGTCGGCCGCGGCCGGGTTCATCCCCGGGTCGCGGGCGGCGCGGTTCACGGCATGATGCCGGCACCGGCGCGCATCCACCCCCGAGCAGACCCGATGTCCTCCATCCCCTGCACCCGCTGAGGCCCATGACCATCCTGCTGATCCGACACGGCCAGACCGAGCTCAACGCGGCGCAGGTGCTGCAGCCGCCCGACACCCCACTCGGCGCACGCGGCCACGCACAGGCGGCGGCGCTGGCGCGGCGGGCGGCCACGCTGGCGCCGGTGGCGCTGCTGTCGAGCGACATGCCGCGGGCCTGGCAGACCGCGCAGGCGGTGGCGGCCGCCACCGGGCTGGCGATCGAAGCCGAGCCGCTGCTGCAGGAACGCAGCTTCGGCGACTGGCGCGGCCGCTCCTGGCTCGAGCTGGGCATCGACCCGAATGCGCTGCCCGAAACGCCGCCCGGTGGCGAATCGCTGGCCGACTTCGAGCGGCGTGTCGCACTGGCCTGGGCACGGGTGGTTGCGCGGCGCGCCGAGCTGGCCGGGCCGCTGCTGGTGGTCAGCCATGGTCTGGTGATCCGCCGCATGCTGGCGGCGCATGCCACGCTGGCGGCAGGCCAGGCGTTGATGCTGCGGCTGGAGAACACCTCGCTGTCGCAGGTCGGCGCCGAGCCACCCCACCCCATCGTGCTGGCCGGCTGCGTGGCGCATCTGGACTGAACGCCTGCTGACGACCGTCCGGGCGCGCGATACTGGCTGCTCCAACGCACCTGGCTCGGCAGCCACCCACTGATCATGTCTGCACTCGCACTGCGCCCGCTCGGGCGATCCGGCCTGCACACCGCCCCGCTGGCGCTCGGCGGCAACGTCTTCGGCTGGACCATCGACGAGGCCACCTCGTTCTCGGTGCTCGATGCCTTCGTCGACGCCGGCTTCAACCTGATCGACACGGCCGACGTTTACTCGCGCTGGGCCCCGGGGCACCAGGGCGGCGAGTCGGAGACCATCATCGGCCGCTGGCTGGCGCGCGGCGGCCGGCGCGACCACGTGCTGATCGCCACCAAGGTGGGCAAGGACATGGGCAGCGGCGTCGGCGGCGCGCAGATCGGCCTGTCGCGGCGCTGGATCCGGCAGGCCGTGGAAGACTCGCTGCGCCGGCTGCAGACCGACCACATCGACCTCTACCAGAGCCACGACGACGATGCGGCGACGCCCCTGGAAGAGACGCTGGCCACCTGCGCCGAACTGATCCGCGAGGGCAAGGTGCGCGCCATCGGCGCCTCGAACTACAGCGCGCCGCGGCTGGCCGAAGCGCTGGCCACCAGCGCGCGCCTGGGGCTGCCGCGCTACGAGACCTTGCAGCCGCACTACAACCTGGTCGAGCGCGCCGTCTACGAGGATGACCTGGAGCCGCTGTGCCAGCGCGAAGGCCTCGGCGTCATCAACTTCTTCGGTCTGGCGCGCGGCTTCCTGACCGGCAAGTACCGCAACGAGGCCGATCTCGGCAAGAGCCCGCGTGGTGGCGGCGTCAAGGGCTATCTGAACCCGCGCGGCATGGCGGTGCTGGCCGCCCTGGACGCCACCGCCGAGGAGCTGCGCAGTACCCCGGCGCAGGTGGCGCTGGCCTGGCAGATGGCGCGGCCCTCGATCAGCGCGCCGATCGCCAGCGCCACGTCTGTCGTGCAGTTGCAGGAGCTGATGGGTGCGGCAAGCCTGGTGCTGTCGAGCGCGCAGATGACGCGGCTCGAGCACGCCAGTGCACGCGCCTGAGAGCGCCTGAGAACACCTGGGGAAAAAGCGCGTGCCGTCCCGACGCGGGCCGCCCAACCGGCTGACGGCGGCAGCCGCTGCCGCGCTGATCGAGCCGGGCCAGACGGTGGTCTGCGCCGGCTTCGTCGGCGCCGGCCACGCCGAGGCGGTGACGGCAGCGCTCGAGCGGCGCTTCCTTGCCTGCGGGCAGCCGACCGGCCTGACGCTGGTCTACGGCGCCGGCCAGGGCGACCGCGCCCACCGCGGCGTCAACCACTTCGGCCACGCCGGGCTGGTGCGCGCGGTGGTCGGCGGGCACTGGATCTCGGCGCCGAAGCTAGGCGCGCTGGTGCGCGACAACGCCATCGAGGCGTGGAACCTGCCGCAGGGCGTCATCACGCATCTCTTTCGCGCCATCGCCGGCGGCCGCGCCGGGGTGGTCACGCCGATCGGCCTGCACACCTTCGTCGACCCGCGCCACGACGGCGGCCGGCTGACGCCGCGCACGCCGCCCGGCCGTGTCGAGCTCGTCATGCTGGGCGGGCGAGAGCAGCTCTTCTACCCCGCCTTTGCGGTGCACGTGGCGCTGATCCGCGCCACCACGGCCGACGAGCGCGGCAACCTGAGCACCGAGCACGAGCCCTTCCACCAGGACCTGCTGGCCATCGCGCAGGCCGCGCACAACAGCGGCGGCATCGTCATCGCGCAGGTCAAGCGCATCGTGCCCGCCGGCACGCTGGACCCGAACGCGGTGCGCGTGCCCGGTGTGCTGGTCGACCATCTGGTGGTCTGCGAAGACCCCGCCGAGCACTGGATGACTTTCGGCGAAGAGCTCAACCTGGCCTACACCGGCGCGGCCCCGCGTGACCGCTCCCGGCCGGCGCGCGCGCCGCTGGACGCGCGGCGCATCGTGCAGCGACGCGCCTTTCTCGAACTCGCCGCGCTGCCCGACGCGGTGGCCAACCTCGGCGTGGGCATGCCCGCGGGCATCGGCGCCGTGGCGCGTGAGGAAGGCTGGGACCGCTTCACGCTGACGGTCGAATCGGGTCCGGTCGGCGGCACGCCGGCCGACAAACTCAGCTTCGGCGCCAGCGCGCACCCCGAGGCCATCATCGACCAGGCGGCGATGTTCGACTTCTACGACGGCGGCGGGCTGGACATCGCCTTCCTCGGCCTGGCGGAGTTCGATCCGCTGGGCAACGTCAACGTCAGCCGCTTCGGCGACATGGTGGCCGGCGTCGGCGGCTTCATCAACATCTCGCAGAGCACGCGCCGCGTGGTCTTCCTGGGCACGCTGACCGCCGGCGGGCTGGCGCTGCGCAGCGGCGACGGCCGGCTGGCCATCCTGCGCGACGGCCACGCGAAGAAGCTGGTGCCGCGGGTGCAGCACCTCAGCTTCAACGGCCCCTATGTGGCCGGGCTCGGGCATCAGGTGATGTTCGTCACCGAACGCGCGGTGTTCGAGTTGCGCTCGGGCCGGCTCACGCTGATCGAGGTGGCGCCGGGCATGGACGTCGGGCGCGATGTGCTCGCCGCCTGCGGCGCCGCGGTGGCGGTGGCCGACGATCTGCGCGAGATGGACCCGCGCATCTTCACCACCGACGCCGCGCTGCCCTGATCCGCGCCGATCGGACTCATCCCGGTCAGCCGCGCGACAATCAGACGATGTCCTCATCGCCATTCACCGCCCCCGCCCATTTCGACGACGCCGATGCTGCCCTGGCCCAGGTGCGCAGCATCTATGACGCCAGCTGCGCCTACTTGCGCGACGCGCTGCAGCGCTTCGTCGCGGGCGAGCCGCTGTCGCAGCGTGTGCGCGCCTGCTACCCCTTCGTGCGCGTGCGCTCCGACACCGTGGCGCGCGCCGACTCGCGGCTGGCCTACGGTTTTGTCGCCGGGCCCGGCGTCTTCGAGACCACGCTGACGCGGCCCGAGCTGTTCGGCGGCTACTACCGCGAGCAATTCCGCCTGCTGCTGAAGAGCCACGGCATGCAGCTCGAGGTGGGCAGCAGCGCACAACCGATCCCGGTGCACTTCTCGCTTGCCGAGAACGAGCACCTGGAGGGCAGCATGCCGCCCGAACGCCGCTTGCTGATGCGCGATCTCTTCGATCTGCCCGATCTGGCGGCGATGGACGACGGCATCGCCAACGGCACGCACGACCCGGCCCCCGGGCAGGCGCAACCGCTGTCGCTGTTCACGGCGCCGCGTGTGGACTACTCGCTGCACCGCCTGCGCCATTACAGCGGCACCGCGCCGGAGCACTTCCAGAACTTCGTGCTCTTCACCAACTACCAGTTCTACATCGACGAGTTCATTTCGCTGGGCCACCGGCTGATGGCCGACCCCGCATGTGAATACACGGCCTTCGTCCAACCGGGCAACGTGCGCACGCCGCGCGTCGGGCTGCCCCGCGCGGCCACGGGCAGCCCGCCGCCGCGGCTGCCGCAGATTCCCGCCAACCACCAGGTGCGCCCGGACGGCAGCGGCGTGACGATGGTCAACATCGGTGTCGGCCCGGCGAATGCGAAGACCATCACCGACCACATCGCGGTGCTGCGCCCGCATGCCTGGGTGATGCTCGGCCACTGCGCCGGTTTGCGCAATACGCAGCAGCTGGGCGACTACGTACTGGCCCACGGTTACGTGCGCGAGGACCATGTGCTCGACGAAGAGCTGCCGCTTTGGGTGCCGATCCCCGCGCTGGCGGAGATCCAGGTGGCGCTCGAGCAAGCCGTGGCCGACGTGACCCAGCTCTCGGGCTGGGAGCTGAAGCGCATCCTGCGCACGGGCACCGTGGCCAGCACCGACAACCGCAACTGGGAACTGCTGCCCAACAACTCACCCAG
>JBBQOR010000156.1:0-5665 GCA_038331055.1 Burkholderiales bacterium | reverse complement strand
GCGGCGGCGCAGCGCCGAGCAGCTGACCACCACACCGCCATCGGCCTGCGCCAGCTGCGCAGCGATGGCTTCGAGCCAGCCCTGGCGGTCGGCGTCGCTGAGCGCCAGGCCGGCGGCCATGCGCTGCACGTTGGCGGGCGGGTGCAGGGCATCACCTTCGACATAGCGCAGGCCCAGCGAGGCGGCCAATGCATGCCCGATGGTCGTCTTGCCGCAGCCGCTGACCCCCATCACCACGATGCGCAGCGGCTGGCTTTGCAGCACGGCGGTGGGTTCAGTCAAGCCGCTGACTGGTGCCGCTGTCGAAGACATGGGCCTTGGCCGGGTCCACGCGCAGGTGCACGATGTCGTCGGGCTGCGCCGCCGTGCGGCCGTGCAACACGACGGTCAGCTGCGCGTCGCCGACGGCCACCAGCAGCTCGGTTTCTGCGCCGGTCGGCTCGACCACCACCACCCGCCCAGGCACGCCGGCGTCGGCCAGTTCGAGGTCACCCGGTCGGATGCCGTAGTGCACCGCCTGGCCCTCGGGCACCTTCAGATCAGGCACTACCGGCCAGCGCACGCCAAGCGCCTCGACAGCCCCGCCGCGCCCATGGCCGGCAAAGACATTCATCGCCGGCGAGCCGATGAACTGCGCCACGAACAGGTTGCGCGGGCGGTCGAACAGCGTCAGCGGCGTGCCGATCTGCTCGATGATGCCGTCTTGCATGACGACGATGCGGTCGGCCATGGTCATGGCTTCGATCTGGTCATGCGTGACGTAGACGGTGGTCGTCTTCAGCCGCTGGTGCAGCGCCTTGATCTCGGCACGCATGGCCACGCGCAGCTTGGCGTCGAGGTTGGACAGCGGCTCGTCGAAGAGGAAGACCTTGGGGTCGCGGACGATCGCACGGCCCATCGCGACCCGCTGGCGCTGGCCGCCGGAAAGCTCACGCGGATACCGGTCGAGCAGCGGGGCCAGGTTGAGGATGCGCGCCGCCTCGGCCACGCGGCTGGCGATCTGCGACGGCACGGCCTTGCGCAGGCGCATCGAGAAGCCCATGTTCTCGCGCACCGTCATGTGCGGGTACAGCGCGTAGCTCTGGAAGACCATCGCGATGTCGCGGTCCTTGCTATCCAGATCGTTGACCACCTTGCCGTCGATCAGGATGTCGCCGCCGGTGATCTCTTCCAGCCCGGCCAGCATGCGCAGCAGCGTGCTCTTGCCGCAGCCGCTGGGCCCGACCAGCACCACGAACTCGCCGTCGTGGATGCTGAACTCGATGCCGTGCAGCACCTTGACCTTTCCACCATAGGTCTTGTGGACGTTCTTGAAACCCACCGAAGCCATGTCGTCCCGTCTGCTGGTGCTAGCTCTTCACGGCGCCGGCCGTGAGGCCGCTGACCATGTAGCGCTTGAAAGCGTAGTAGATCGCTGCCGGCGGCAGCGCGTAGACAAAGCCGGTGGCCATCAGCACTTCCCAGGGCGAATCGTCGGCCGACAGGAAGTTGCCCAGCGCCACCGCCAGCGTGAGGTCGGTCTCCTTGCTCAGCAGCAGGAAGCCGTAGAGATACTCGTTCCAGGCCAGCAGCAGCGCGTAGGTGCCCACCGCCACCATCGACGGCACCATCAGCGGCAGGTAGACCAGCCTGAACAATTGCAGCGGCGTGGCGCCATCGATGCGCGCGGCCTCGTCGAGC
Organism: Burkholderiales bacterium; assembly: GCA_038331055.1. GTDB lineage: Bacteria > Pseudomonadota > Gammaproteobacteria > Burkholderiales > Burkholderiaceae_C > Rubrivivax. The sequence continues at coordinate 3,985 of JBBQOR010000156.1, read as the reverse complement.
TCCCAGGGCAGCTTGTCGCTGGCCTGCTTGAGCACCCAGATGCAGTAGGGCGAGGCGATGGTCACCATCGCCAGCACCAGCGACCAGCGGCTGTTCAGCAGCCCGTAGTTGGCCATCGTCTTGTACATCGGCACGGCCAGGAAGGCGGCCGGGATGAAGTAGGTCAGCAGCGCCAGGTTGAGCACCGTGCGCCCGCCGCGCACCTTCAGCCGGCTGATGGCGAAGGCCGCGCAGGTGGAGATGACCAGCGTGATCAGGCCCACCGCGACGGCGATCAACAGCGAGTTGCCGAGCTGGATCCAGAAGTGGTTCAGATAGAAGTGCTTCTGGCCGAAGACGATGACGAAGTTCTGCATCGTCGGGTCCTCGGGCCACAGTCGGCCCGAGGTGGCCTTGTCGCGTGGCGAGATCGCGAACAGCAGCAGGTGGTAGACCGGGATCAGCGTCCACAGCAGCACCGGGATGCCCACCAGCAGCAACTGCGCCTCGAGCGACACCTTGCGCCACGAGAACTTCACTTGCTCAGCCGCTTCATCATCACGTAGACGAGCGGCAGCACCATCGGCATCGCCACCACGATCGAGGCCATCGCCAGCTCGAGCTGGTCCAGCCGCAGGTAGCGGATGCCCAGCGTGGCGAGCACATGGGTCAGGTCGGCCGGCCCGCCGCCGGTGAGCAGGTACACGCTGTTGAAGTCGCCCAGGGTAAAGATCATCGACAGGATGGTGGAGGTGAGGTACAGGCCCATCATCGAGGGCCAGGTGATGAAGCGGAACTTCTGCCAGCGGGTTGCGCCGTCCACGCTGGCCGCCTCGTACTGCTCGCCCGGGATGGCCAGCCGGCCGGCGATGAAGATCAGCGTCCAGAAGGGCAGGCTCTTCCAGATGTGCATCACCATGGACAGCGACAGCGCCAGCGTGGGGTCGTTGAGCCAGTTCGGCCCGTCCTGGCCGGTCAGCTTGAAGATGGTGGTGTTGATCACGCCCCACTCGGGGTTGAGCATGAAGCGCACCGACAGGATGGTCGGGATCGAGGGCACCGCCCAGGGCAGGATGAAGACCAGCGCAATGATCTTGATCCACCAGCGCGTCTGCACGAAGAAGCCCGAAAGGCCCAGTGCGATGACCATCTTCAGGTTCACCGCCACCAGCAGGAAGACGGCAGTGTTGGCCAGCGTGCGAAAGAAGATCGGGTCCTCGAACAGCTTGGCATAGCTCTGCGGGTGCCGCGCCAGCCACAGCCCGTAGCCCACCGGGTAGAGCACGAAGACCACGAAGATGATCAGGTAGGGCACGACGAGTGCCCGGCCCCAGTACTCGTAGGACGAGAGCGCACGGCGCACCGGCTTGGGCGGCGCAACCGTGGTGTTGGCGGTGGCGGTATTCATGAGGAGAAGTCAGCCACCGCGCGCGCCGCCGGGCGCATGCCGCGCCCGGCCGCGTGCTCAGGGCCGCATCAGTTGGCGTTGGCCACCGTCTTGATGCGCGCGATCATCTCGTCGACCGCGCGGTCCACCGTCCACCGCTCGCTGAGCACGCGGTTCATCGCCTTGGCCCAGACGTTTTCCATGTTCAGCTGCGTGAAGCGCCAGTTCTTGGTGAACTCGAAAGGGATGGTGCCGGCCTGGAACTGGGCGTGCACCGCCTGCCGGTGCGGGTCGGCCTTCCAGAACGCACTGGCCTGGCCGACCTTGGTCACCGGGTACCAGCGTCCGAGCGAGCCTTCCACGTAGGGCGTCAGGTTGGCGTCTTCGAGCAGGAAGCTGACGAACTTGCGCGCCGCGTCCTTGTTCTTCGCCGCGGAGAAGATCACCCCGGTCTTCACCGCTGCGCGGTAGGTGAACTTGCTGCCGTCGGGTTTGTTCGGGAAGCCCGCCGTCGCGATCAGCTCGTTGTAGTTCTTCTTCGCGGTGGCGCGCTGCGCCTCGGTGAGCGCGGCGTTGTTGCTGTCGTCCAGCCACTTGGCGACGATGGAAATCGTCGCGTTGTGCGTCAGCACGGTGGTCTTGTTGTGAAAGGCGTTGTTGTTGTCCGGGTCCTTCCAGGCGGTGGACGAAGGCGGCGTGCAACCCTTGCCGTAGACCGACGTGTAGTCGGTCATCGCGTTGATCAGGCCCTGGCGCACGGCGGGGTCGTCGACGAGTACCTTGCCGCCGTCGGAGACCAGCGTGACGTTGTATCCGTCCATGAAGGTCAGGAACGAGAAGAAGGCGTCGCTCGAATCGACGCCCATCGGGAAGCCGGTACCGAAACCGCGGGTACCCGTCTTCGTGCGATAGGCCGGCTGCACCTTGTCGCACCAGAAATCCCAGTAACCCTTCCAGTCTTTGGGAATGTCGCTTTCCTTGAAGCCGGCCTCGGCGAGCATGTCCTTCCAGTACTGGATGTGCATGGTCTGCTGGCGGACCGGGAAGGCGTAGTACGCGCGCTTTTGCGCCGCGTTGTTGAAGAGGAAGGTGGTCGACAGCGCGCGTGGCTCGAAGCGTGCGCGGATCGGGTCGATCACGCTGCTGACGTCTTCGAGCTTGCCCTCGAAGGCCCACTTGCCGGTGGCCTGGAAGTCGAACACGTTGCCGAAGGCGACGTCCGGCGGGTTGTTGGCTTCGAGCGCGGCCACGCTCTTGGGGATCATCTCCTGCGTGCCGTAGAAGCTGAGGTCGACCTTGATCTTGGTCTTCTCCTCGAACTTCTTGATCATCGCGAAGAGCGCATCGTCCTCGGCCTTGTAGAAGCCCTTCTCCCACCAGACCGTGACCTTCTCCTGCGCCCAGGCGGGTGCCGTGGCCAACATCGCAGCGCCCGCCAGGGCGCCCAGCATCCGTCGCTTCAAGTCCATCGTCCGTCTCCTGTGATGTGTTGTGTGCCCAAGGGCTGCGCCGCCCGGCGCTGGAACAATCGTATGACCATTGAACGGCGCGGCCTGTGGTGGAAACCCGTGGCCCAGGCTGCGTCCAATGCGCGCTTCAGCCGAGACCGGCGGCGCGGTGCACCTGTTGCGGATCCAGCCCCAACCGGCCCGCCGCCTCAAGGATCTGCTGCCAGGTGGTGGCGTCCACCGGCACACCCTGGGCGCTGCGCTGCGCGCGCATCGCGCGTTCGGGGTCGCCGGCGATCAGCACGCGCTCGAAGCCTTCACGCGCCGGGGCGCCGAGCAGGCTCTCGATGAACTCGGCGCTCTCGGCCTCGAAGCGCTCGGCGGCGCCCAGCGCGGCGGGGTCGATGAGCACGCTGAGCATGCCGTTGAGCAAACGCTGTTGGCTGCCATCCTCGCGGTGGCCGACCAGACCAGCGGCCAGCGCGCCACCGAGCAGTTCGCTCAGCACGGCCAGCCCGTAACCCTTGTGCGCGCCGAAGGTGAGGATGGCGCCCACCGGCGGCACCACGGCCCAGCGCGGGTCGGTGCTGGGCCGGCCCTGGTCATCGATGACGCAGCCCTCGGGCACCGGTTCGCCCTGGTTGTAGGCCACGCGCGTCTTGCCCTGCGCGATCATGCTGGTCGCGAAGTCCAGGATCAGCGGCGGCCGCCCGCGCAGCGGAACGCCGGCGGTGAAGGGGTTGGTGCCGAAGCCGGCGCGGGCGCCGCCGTAGGGCGCGACGATCGGGCGCGCCACCACGTTGACGAAGTGCAGCGAGACCAGGCCCGCGTCGGCGGCCAGTTCGGCCCAGGCGCCGATGCGGCCCAGGTGGTGGCTGTTGCCCAGCGCGACGATCGCGCAGCCATGAGCGTGCGCGCGCTCGATGCCCAGCGCCATCGCCTGCGCGCCGATCACCTGGCCGAAGCCCGCCTGGCCGTCCAGCCGCAGCAGCGCGCCGGCGTCGAGCACGGTCTGCACGTGGGCGTTGGGCTCGAGGCCGCCTTCCTGTTAGGCACCGGCGTAGCGCGGCAGCATGCCGATGCCATGCGAGTCATGGCCGCGCAGATTGGACTCGTTCAGGTTGTCGCTCACCGCCTCGGCTTCGGCGTCGCTGCTGCCGAAGCCGGCGAC
>JBBQOR010000155.1:0-5666 GCA_038331055.1 Burkholderiales bacterium | reverse complement strand
CCACCCGCTGATCGTCCACGTCGCCAGCCTGCAAGCCTGCGCCGCCTTTGCGCACGGCGGCGGCCTGTCCGGCGCGGCGCTGCATCTCGCGCAGCGCTTCTGGCCGGGGCCGCTGACGGTGATCGTGCCGCGCGCGCCCGGGATGGCCGGCGCCGCCGCCGGCGGGCAGGCCAGCATCGGTCTGCGCTGCCCGGCGCATCCGCTGGCGCAGGCACTGCTGCGCACGGCTTCTTCGCGGGGCGTGCCCGGTGTGGCGGCGCCCAGCGCCAACCGCTTCGGCCGCCTGAGCCCCACATCGGTGGCACATGTGGCGGCCGAGTTCGGCCCCGGCCTGCGCGTGCTCGACGGCGGCGACTGCGCCTTCGGCATCGAGTCGGCGATCGTCGATTGCACACGCGAGCCGCCCGCGCTTTTGCGCCCGGGCAGCCTGTCCAGGCTGGCGCTCGAGGCCGCGCTGGGCACGGCGCTGGGCGAGCGCGACACCGCGTCGCCGCGCGCCAGCGGCACGCTCGAGTCGCATTACGCGCCGCGCGCACGGCTGCGCCTGTGGCCGCGCGCGGCGCTGCTGGCGGCGCTGGCGCAGTCGACGGCCGGGGGCCGCGGGTGGCTGGCGGTATATTCGCGCTCCCCCGTGCCTGAAGGCGGTGGCTGCGTGTGGCGGCGCATGCCCGACGACGCGGCGGCCGCAGCACATGAGCTGTTCGCCGTGCTGCGCGGTTTCGACGACGCCGGTGTGCAGAAGATCTGGGTCGAGCAGCCTCCACCGGGTGTCGAGTGGGACGGCGTGCGCGACCGGCTGCAGCGCGCGGCGGCGACGACGGCATGATCAGGTGCCCGCACGGGGCTGACGCTACAACTCTCGGAGATCGGATGTCTTCTGGCGCTTGGGAAACGCGGCGACTGCGCCGCTGGCTGGGCGCCATGGCGCTGGGGTTCGGGCTCGGGCTGGGCCTGGTGGCTTGCGGCGGCGGCACCTCGCAGTACGAGCCGTTCCAGCCGACGCGGCTGTTCGCCTTCGGCGACGAGGCCAGTCTGTTGTTGCCTGACGGCCGCAAGTACACCGTCAACGCGGTCAACGCCACCACCGGCGCGCTGGATTGCGCCGGCCAGCCGGTCTGGGTGCAGGGTCTGGCGGCGATCTACGGCTTCGTCTTTGCCGAGTGCAACCCCGCCGCCGTGGCTGCGCCGCAGGGTCGCATGCGCGCGGCACTGGGCGCCAAGGTGGCCGACCTGGCCGGCCAGATCGATGTCGAGATGAGCCGCGGCGGCTACTCGGCCACCGATCTGGCCACGGTGATGCTGGGCGTCAACGACGTGCTCGAGCTGTACGCCCAGTTTCCGCAGCGCAGCGAAGCCGCACTGATCGACGACGCACGCGCCCGCGGCACGCAGCTGGCGCAGCAGATCAACCGGCTGGTCGGCATGGGCCCGCGGGTGATCGTCGCGACCATTCCGGACATGGGCTTCTCGCCCTACGCGCTGGCGCAGAAGGCCCTGTTCACCGACACCGACCGCGCGGCACTGATCTCGCGCCTGAGCGCGGCACTCAACGCGCGCATGCGGGTGGAAGTGCTCAACGACGGCCGCTTCGTCGGCCTGGTGCTGGGCGACGAGATGGTGCAGGCGATGGCGCGCTCGCCCGGCAGCTTCGGCCTGCTCAATGCAAGTACTGCGGTCTGCACCGCCGCGCTGCCGGGCTGCACCAGCCAGACGCTGGTCTCCAACGGCAACGCCACCAACTGGTTGTGGGCCGACGACCGCCGCATGTCCTTCGGCGGCCACCAGCGGCTGGCCATCCAGGCCGAGGCACGGGCACGGAACAACCCGTTCTGACGCCGGCATCGGGCCCGACCTCCTGGTCGGACTTACTCGTTCGCCACCTGATCCCGCTTCTTGGCCGGCCGCGCGGCGCGCCGACGGCGGCGGTCGACCACCAGCTTGGTCCCCAGGATCAGACTGGCCAATGCCAGCGTGATGGCGTTGGCCGCGATGATCGGCCATTCGCCGATGCGCAGGCCATAGACCAGCCACATCGCCACGCCCGCGGTGAACGCGCTGTACATGCCCACCGAAATGCCGCTTACGTCCCGCGTGCGCAGCGTCAGCCAGGCCTGCGGCAGAAAGGACGCCGTGGTCAGCGCCGCGGCGGCGTAGCCGATGAGGTGGGTGATGGCTGCAGCGTCCATTGCTTGATCTGGTCCGGTAACTCGGGCGGGCAGGCAGGCAGGCAGGCAGGCAGGGGGTCAGCGCGGGCGCGTGTCGCGCACGTCCCGCACGTCCCGAACGTCCCGCAAGTCCCGCATGGCCCAGTTGACCAGCGCGTCCAGCGCCGGTCGCGCCGCGTTGGCGTTCGGGTGCTGGATCACGGCCACCAGCACACGGCGCTGGCCGCCGTCGGTCAGCACGTAGCCGGCGACGCCCGCCACGTCGCGCAGCGAGCCCGTCTTCAGGTGGGCGCGCCCGGGCGTCGCTCGCGAGCGGCGCAGCGTGCCGTCCAGCCCGTTCACCGGCAGGGAGGACATCAGCTCGGGCATCACCGCACTGCCCCAGGCCAGCTGCAGCAGGCGCGCCAGCGCGCTGGCGCTGACGCGGTTGTCGCGCGACAGCCCGGAGCCGTTGTCCACCAGCAGCGACTGCGCCGCGTCGCCCAGCCGCTCGGTGGCCCAGCGCGCAAGCAGTGCACGCGCCGCCGCAGCCGTGGCAGGACGAGTCGGGTCCTGCTGCGCCGCCAGCGTCAGAAACAGCTGCTGCGCCATCACGTTGTTGCTGAACTTGTTGATGTCGCGCACCACCTCGGCCAGCGGCGGCGAACGCAGCTCGAAACTGGGCGGCCGGTCAGTCGGTGCGCGGCCCTCGCGCACGCGGCCGTTCAGCCGCCCGCCCGACTCGCGCCACATGGATTGCAGCAGCCGCGCGTTGTAGGTCTGCGGCTGCGCATCGGCGGTGACCCAGGTCTGCTCGCCGCAGCTCTGCAGGTAGCTGCCGGCGAATCGAACGCGCGCACTGTCGAAGCTGGCCTTCAGGGCGCCGCGCCAGTCGGTGCACGGGCCGGCGGCCAGCGGCACGGTGGCCTCCGGCGCCTCGGGCAGCCGCGGCTCGGACAGTACCTGCGCCACGCCCAGCGCGGGATCGGGCAAGAAGCTGTAGTTCACCGACTTGTAGTTCAGCATCAGCGCATCGGGCAGCACGTTGTAGGCGCGGTGGCGCTCGCCGTCGAAGTCCGCGGGCGTGACCTCGGGCGGCGCGAAGGCGCTGCTGTCGAGCACGATGTCGCCACCGATGGTGCGCACGCCGACGGCCTGCACGCGGCGCAGAAGCAGCCAGATTCGTTCGAGCACCAGCTTCGGGTCGCCACTGCCGCGGATCACCAGGTCGCCGTTCAGCAAGCCGTCTTGTACCGGGCCGGTCAGCCAGACCGGGGTGGCCCAGGTCCAGGCCGGGCCGAGCAGCTCGAGCGCGGCGAAGGTGGTCAGCAGCTTGGCCAGCGAGGCCGGGTTCACGGGCACGTCGGCCTGCTGCGACATCAGCGTGCGCGCCCCGCCGGCCTCTTGCAGCACCACCGACAAGGCACGCTCGGGCACGCCAGCGCGCTGCAGCGCGGCGCTCACGTCGGCGGGCAGGGCCGGCGACGTGTCCCCCGGCGGGGCTGCGCCCTGGCCCGCAGACAGGGTCGGCCAGACCAGGCCGGGCAGCAGCGCCAGTGCAGCAAGCCGCTGCCTTCGCCGACGTGGCCCGCGGTTCGATGGGCGAGTCATTTTGGTCGCGTCATTCGGACCATGATCGCACGGCTACACTCGTTCGATGGGCGTCTGTGTGCTGGCTTTCGACACCGCCACCGAGCGGATGGTGGTGGCTCTGGCCACACCGGCCGGCCACTGGTTGGCCAACATGCAGGGCGGCGCAGCGGCTTCTGCCGCGCTGCTGCCGCAGGCGACGGCGTTGCTGAAGAATGCGGGCATCGGCTGGCGAGCGCTGGACAGCGTCGCCTTCGGCCGCGGGCCCGGCGCCTTCACCGGCTTGCGCACCGCCTGCGCCGTAGCACAGGGGCTTGGGCTGGCGCTGGCCAAGCCACTGCTGGCGGTGGACAGTCTGCTGATCGTGGCCGAGGACGCACGCACGCAGGCCGGTGCCGGCGAGGGCTTCGAGCTCTGGGTGGCGATGGACGCGCGCATGGACGAGGCTTATGCCGGCGCCTTCCGCTATGCCGCAGGCGGCTGGCAGGTGCTGCAACCGGCCGCGCTGTTCACGCTGCCGGCGCTGGCCGAGCGCTGGGCCGCGGCGCCGCCGTCGGGCGTGGCCGGCAGCGCGCTCGCCGCTTTCGGCAGCCGGCTGCCAATCGGCGCCGCGGCGCAGTGGCCGCAGGAGCATGACCGCGCCGCCGCACTGCTGCGCTGCGCGCTGGCGCTGCACGCGGCGGGCGCCGGTGTCGATGCCGCCGACGCCCTCCCGCTGTACCTGCGCGACAAGGTTGCGCTGACCACGGCCGAGCGGGCCGTGGCCGCGGCGGCCCGCTCGGGCCAGCCGACGGACGCGTTGCGGCCGTGAACGCACGGCTCAAGCCCTGGCCCGCCTGGCGGCGGGCGATGAGCAGCCATGACGTCGCAGCGGTGCTGCGCATCGAGCAGCGCGTCTACGAGTTCCCGTGGACGCACGGCAACTTCATCGATTCGCTGGCCGCCGGTTATCTCGCCGAGCTGCTGCAGGATGCCGAGGGCGGCGTGCTGGCGTACTTCGTCGCGCTGCCGGGCGTCGATGAGCTGCACCTGCTGAACCTGAGCGTCGCGCCCGAGCAGCAGCGCCAGGGCCATGCGCGCACGCTGCTCGACCGGCTGGAAGCGCTGTGCCGTGCGCGCGGCCTGCCGCGGCTGTGGCTGGAAGTGCGCGAGAGCAACCTGCGTGCGATCGGCCTGTACACGCTGCGCGGTTTTGCCGCGGTCGGCCAGCGGCGCAACTACTACCCGGCGGCGGGCGGGCGCGAGCATGCCGTGCTGATGAGCCTGGATGTGCTCTCACCCAGGAGCAACGATGCCCTGGACTGAGCGCCAGCACGGCCTGCTGCAGGCGATCGGGCTGCGCGGCTGGTCACCGCCGCTGGCTGGTGCACCGTTGCCCGCAAAGGTGCCCGAGAACACGGCCCGACGGCCCTCGCCCGCGGTTCAAGAGCCGGTCGCGGCGCCGTACGCGCAGGAGCTGACGCCCCGCGCACCGACCGGCGACGAGCGCGCGCGCCACATCGCCACACTCGACTGGCCCGCGCTGCGCAGCGCGGTGGCCGGCTGCCGCGCCTGCACGCTGTGCGAGGGCCGCCAGCAGACGGTCTTCGGCGTCGGCCACACGCGGGCGCAGTGGATGGTGGTCGGCGAAGCCCCGGGCCGGCAAGAGGACGAACAGGGCGAGCCCTTCGTCGGTGCCGCCGGTCAGTTGCTCGACGCGATGCTGCGTGCGCTGGCGCTGTCGCGCGCCGACAGCGCCGATAGCGCCGATAGCGCCGTCCATAGCGACCAGGCGGGTGGCCTCGGCCCGGCGCAGCAGGTTTACATCGCCAACACGCTGAAGTGCCGGCCACCGGGCAACCGCAACCCCGAGCCGGCCGAGATGGCGCAATGCGAGCCCTTCCTGATGCGCCAGATCGCGCTGGTGCAGCCGCGCATCATCCTGGCGATGGG
>JBBQOR010000154.1:0-5677 GCA_038331055.1 Burkholderiales bacterium | reverse complement strand
GGGCAGTTCGGCGCGCTTCCAGCGCGAGATCGGGCCGACACCCATCAGGAACAGCGCCGGTGCCATCAGCGGCACGAAGACGGCCTCGAAGTAGGCCGCACCGACCGAGATCTTGCCCAGATTCAGCGTGTCTAGCACCAGCGGGTACAGCGTGCCCAGCAACACCGCGGCCGTGGCCACCAGCAAAAGCACGTTGTTGGCCAGCAGCATGCCTTCACGCGAGACCGGCTCGAAGGCGCCGCCCAGGCCCACCTTCGGCCCGCGCCAGGCGAACAGCAGCAGCGAGCCGCCGATCACCACGCACAGGAAGCCGAGGATGAAGACGCCGCGCGCCGGGTCGGTCGCGAAGGCATGCACCGAACTCAACACGCCCGAGCGGACAAGGAAGGTGCCCAGCAACGAAAGAGAGAAAGCGATGATGGCCAAGAGCGCAGTCCACATCTTGAAGCCGCCGCGCTTTTCGGTCACGGCCAGCGAGTGGATCAGCGCAGTGCCCGCCAGCCACGGCAGGAAGGAGGCGTTCTCCACCGGATCCCAGAACCACCAGCCGCCCCACCCCAGTTCGTAGTAGGCCCAGGCACTGCCCAGCGCAATGCCCAGCGTGAGGAAGCACCAGGCCACCGTCGTCCAGGGGCGCGACCAGCGCGCCCAGGTGGCATCCAGCCGGCCCGACATCAGCGCCGAGATGGCAAACGCGAAAGTCACCGAGAAGCCGACGTAGCCCATATAGAGCAGCGGCGGGTGGAAGATCATTCCCGGGTCTTGCAGCAGCGGGTTCAGATCCTGCCCGTCGGCCGCCGCCGGCAGCATGCGTTCGAACGGGTTGGAGGTGAGCAGCGTGAAGAGCAGGAAGCCGCAAGACAGCAGGCCCATCACACCCAGGATGCGCGCGACCATCGCGTCGGGCAACTGGCGCGAGCGCAGCGCCACCGCCACCGTCCAACCGGCGAGGATCAGCGCCCAAAGCAGGATCGAGCCTTCGTGGTTGCCCCACACCGCGGTGATACGGTACATCAGCGGCAGCGCGGAGTTGGAGTGCTGGGCTGCCAGAAGCACCGAGAAGTCGTTGTTGATGAAGGCCGCCGTCAGGCAGCCGTAGGCAAAGGCGAGCAGCGCGAAGTGCAGCACCGCCGCCGGCCGTGCCATCGCCACCCAGGCCTGCTGGCCGCGCCAGACGCCGGCCAGTGGCAACACGGACTGGCCCAGCACCACCACCACCAGCGCCAGCACCATCGCGAAATGGCCGATCTCGGGAATCATCGCTTGGCTCCTGCGGTGTCGACCAGCGTGGCCGCTTGCTGCGGGTAGGCGCCGGCCCGCTTGAGTGCCTCGGCGGCTTCGGGCGGCATGTAGTTCTCGTCGTGGCGGGCGAGCACCTGTTCGGCGCGGAACACGCCATCAGACCCCAGGCGACCTTGCGCGACCACGCCCTTGCCTTCCTGGAACAGATCGGGCAACAGACCCTTGTAGACCACCGGCACCGTCTTGGCCGTGTCGGTGACGACGAACTGGACCTGCAGGCCGTTCGGATCACGCTTGACGCTGCCTGTCTCGACCAGCCCGCCGATGCGGAACAGGCGATCGCGCGGCGCTTCCTTGGCGTCGATCTGGGTCGGCGTGAAGAAGAACACCAGGTTGTTCTGGAAGGCATTGAGCACCAGCGCGACCGCGACGCCCAGCGTGCTCAGTCCGGCGCCGATGGCGAGGGCTCGTTTGGTCCGCGGCTTCATGAGTCGTCTCCGTTAGCTTCTTCGTTGTCACGGGCCAGCGCCCTTTGTCGGGCGCGTAGCGTCAGTACCTCGCCGGCGAGCACCAGGAAGGTGACGCCGAACGAGCCCCAGACGTACAGGCCGTATCCGCCCATCGCCAGGAACTCCGACCAGCTGTCCCAGTAAAGGTTCACGCCGGCTCCAGCGCGCGCAGGTGCAGCCGCGTCCAGGCGCTGCCGCGCTCACGCTCTAGGATGATGCTGCGCACGCGGGCGAAGACCACGGCGAAGGCGTACATCCAGAAGGCCAGCGTCATCACCAGCATGCTGTTGAGCATCACCGGGTCGATGGTCGAGCCCTTGCTGATGCTGATCGAGGCGCCCTGGTGCAGCGTGTTCCACCAGCGCACCGAGAAATAGATGATCGGCACGTTGACCACGCCGACGATGGCCAGCAACGCCGCCGCGCGGTCGGCGCGCCGCGGGTCCTCGATCGCCGCATGCAGCGAGAGCACGCCGACGTAGAGGAACAGCAGGATCAGCTCCGAGGTGAGCCGCGCGTCCCACACCCACCAGGTGCCCCAGGTGGGTTTGCCCCACAGCGAACCGGTCCACAGCGCGAGGAAGGTCATCAGCGCGCCGCTGGGCGCGATGGCGATCGCCAGCATCGATGCCAGCCGGGCGTTGAAGATCAGCCCGACTGCCGCCCAGAAGGCCATCGCCAGGTACAGCAGCATCGACATCCAGGCGGTAGGCACGTGAACGAAGATGATGCGGTAGGCCTCGCCCTGTTTGTAGTCGGTGGGCGCGACCGCCAGGCCCATGAACAGCCCCACCGCGCACAGCACACCGGCCAGCGCTGCAAACCAGGGCACCGCGCGGCCCGCCAGCGAATGGAAGCGCTGCGGTGCGGCGAAGTGGAACCAGTTGATGCGTTGGGCGCCCATGACGCGCAGGATTGTGCCGTGTCGGCCGGCGCCAACACTCAATCGAGGGTTATGCGCAGGGCCACTGCAGCCGCCCACGGGGACAGGAACAGGGACAGCGCAAGCAGCGCGCCCAGCAGCGACAGGTGGCCGCCATAGCCCAGGCCGGCGCTGTGCGCTTCCACCGCGCCAGCGCCGAAGATCAGCACCGGCACCACCAACGGCAGCACCAGCAGGGTCAGCAGCACGGCGGCGCCGCGTACGCCCACCGTCAGCGCCGCACCGATGCCGCCGACCAGGCTAAGCACAGGGGTGCCCAGCAGCAGCGCCAGCACCAGCACGCCGATGGCCGATGCCGGCAGGTCGAACTGCAGCGCCAGCAGCGGCGACAGCGCCAGCAGCAGCAGCCCGCTGCACAGCCAGTGCGCGGCCATCTTGGCCAGTACCAGCAGCGGCAGCGGGCAGGGCGACAGCAGCATCTGTTCGAGCGTGCCGTCCTGGTGGTCCTCTGCAAACAGGCGGGGCAGCGAGAGCATCGAGGCCAGCAGCGCCGCCACCCAGACCACGCCCGGCCCCATCCGGCGCAGCAGATCCAGATCGGGTCCGACGCCGAGCTGGAACAGGCTGGCGACGATCACGAAGAAGATTGCCGCGGCCAGCGTGTCGGCGCGGCGGCGCAGCGCCAGCCGCAGGTCGCGCAGGAAGAGCGAGCGCACGGCCGTCCACACGCTGGGATCGCCGGGTGCCGCTGCGCTCACAGCGCCACCGTGACGTGTTCTGCCAGCGGCACCGACTGGTGGCTGGTGAGCACGACGATGCCGCCGCGCGACAGCTGCTCCTGCGCCAGCCCGGCCAGCCAGGCGGCGGCGGCGGCGTCCAGCGCATTGAAGGGCTCGTCCAGCACCCACAGCGTGCTGCGCTGGGCCAGCGCCAGCCGCGCGAGCGCGACGCGCCGTCGCTGGCCTTGGGACAAGGTGCGCGCCGGCGCACGCTCGCGGCCCTTCAGCCCGGCGGCCGCCAGCGCCGCGCGAGCGGCCGCGGTGCTGGTGGCGATGCCCGCCAGCGCACAGGCCGCCAGCAGGTTCTCCAGCGCGCCCAGATCGTCCTTCAGCGCCGCGCCATGGCCCAGGTAGACCAGCTCGCGGTGGAACTCGTCGCGCTGAAGGGCCAGCGCCCGCCCGCGCCACAGCACCTCGCCTGCGGCGGGCTGCGACAGGCCGCAGATCAGCCGCATCAAGGTGGTCTTGCCGGCGCCGTTGGCCCCGGTCACGCGCAGCAGTTGCGCCGGCTGCACCTGGACGCTGAGGGCATCGAAGACACGGCGGTTGCCGCGCACGGCCTGCAGCTCACGCAGTTCGAGCACGGGGCGGACCAGGAAGCCGGGGCGCGTTCATCGGCGCGAACTCTAGCCCAGCGGGCAGGGCTGCCCGCGGCGCCGGTTAGGCTTCGGGATTGGACCGCTCTGGCCCGGGACCTGCATGCTGCTGACCCTGAAGGAACTGATGGCGCAAGGCGCCGAGGCTGCGCCCGCGCTGTCGGCCCCCGGCCGCACGGCGCTGACCCACGGCGGGCTGCGCGCGCTGACCGTGCGCACGCTGGCGCGGCTGAACGGCCTGGGCCTCGGCCGCGGCGACCGTGTCGCCATCGTGCTGCCCAACGGCCCGGAGATGGCCGCCTGCTACATCGCCTGTGCGCAGGGCCTGACCAGCGCGCCGCTGAACCCCGCCTACCGCGCCGACGAGTTCGAGTTCTACCTGTCCGACATCCGGGCCAAGGCGCTGATCGTCGAACGCGGCAGCGCGTCGCCGGCGGTGCCTGTGGCGGCCAGGCTGGGGCTGCGCCTGATCGAGCTGGTGGCCGACCCCGCCGGCCCGGCGGGCGACTTCGAACTGGTGCCGCAGGATGGCATCGAGTCGGGCGCTGCGTTGGCGGCGGTCGGCTTTGCCGAGGCGGACGATGTCTCGATGCTGTTGCACACCTCGGGCACCACCTCGCGACCGAAGATCGTGCCCTTGTCGCAGAAGAATCTGGCCGCGTCGGCGCAGCACATCGGCCGCACACTGCAGTTCACGGCCGCCGACTGCGGGCTGAACATCATGCCGCTGTTCCACATCCACGGCCTGATTGCCGGCGTGCTGGCGCCGCTGGCCGCGGGTTCGCAGGTGTTCTGCACTTCGGGCTTCAACGCGCTGAAGTTCTTCGGCTGGATGGACGAGTCCCGGCCCACCTGGTACACGGCGGTGCCGACCATGCACCAGACGATCCTCGGGCGGGCATCGAAGAACGCCGAGATCATCGCGCGCCATCCGCTGCGCTTCCTGCGCTCGTCGTCGTCATCGATCCCGCCGCAGGTGATCGCCGAGCTCGAGCAGGTCTTTGGCGCGCCGCTGGTGGAGAGCTACGGCATGACCGAGGCGACGCACCAGATGGCGGCCAATCCGCTGCCGCCGGCACAGCGCAAGCCCGGCACGGTGGGCCAGGCTGCGGGGCCGGAGATCGCCATCATGGCCGAGGATGGCACGCTGCTGGCGCCGGGCGGCGTGGGCGAGATCGCCATCCGCGGCCCCAACGTCACCGCGGGCTACGAGAACAATCCGCAGGCCAATGCCGAGGCCTTCGTCGGTGGCTGGTTCCGCACCGGCGACCAGGGCCAGATGGACGCCGACGGCTACCTCAGCATCACCGGGCGCCTGAAAGAGATCATCAACCGCGGCGGCGAGAAGATCAGCCCGCGCGAGGTGGACGAGGTGCTGATGGACCACCCTGCGGTCGCGCAGGTCGTGTGCTTCGGCATGCCGCACCCGAAGCTGGGCGAAGAGGTGGCCGCGGTGGTGGTGCTGCGCGAAGCGACGCAGGCCACCGAGCGTGAGCTGCAGGCCTTCGTCGGCACCCGCGTGGCCGACTTCAAGGTGCCGAAGAAGATCCTCTTCATGGACGAGATCCCGAAGGGCGCGACCGGCAAGCTGCAGCGCATCGGCCTGGCGCAGAAGCTGGGCCTCGGCACCGAGGCCGCGCCCGCGCCCGACATCGCGGCATGAGGTTC
>JBBQOR010000153.1:0-5684 GCA_038331055.1 Burkholderiales bacterium | reverse complement strand
AGGCTTCGGGCCTGGGCCTGCTGAAGAAGGAGGACGCCAACCTCCAGCAGTACGTCACCGGCAAGGCGCTGGACGGCCTGTACCTGATGATCGGCGAGGAAGAGAAGAAGATCCGCGCCGACCCGGTGGGCACCGGCTGCGCGATCCTGAAGAAGGTCTTCGGCCGCTGAGCCTGCGCGTCAGACCACGCGCCCCAGCTCATAGCTCAGCGCCGCCGGCAGCGAGGTAACGATGGCGTCGCGGCCGACCGTCGCGATCTCGACGTTTCCGTTGCGCGAGACCTCGAAGCTGTGGCCTTCTTCGGCCAGCCGGATGAAGACCAGCGACGGCAGCTCGGCCAGCAGGCGCTTGCGCAGTGCCTCCATGCCGCCCAGCGCGGCCTCGTAGACGACAGCGTGCGGCATCGCGTGGCTGCAGAACTCGCGCGCGGCGTCGGTGGAGTCGGCGAAGTCGAGCATCAGCCCGAGCCGGCGCAGCGACTCGCGCGCCAGGTTGCGCAATTCGCGCCGCGAGGCCACCACCAGCACATGGCTGCCGGCCGGCGGGCGCGAGTGCAGCGGCCGCTCCGGCGCGTCGCCGGCATCGTCGCCTTGTGTGTCGTCCAGCCGCGGCGCGAGGTCGTTGTCGGCGGGCGGAAACTCGAGCTGCACGGTGGCCATCCAGGGGCTCAGCTCGCGTTCGAGCTGCAGGCCCAGCGTGTCGGCGATCTGCATCAGCAGCTGCCAAGCCATGCTGTCCAGCGGGCCGGTGTCCTTGTCGTCACCGGCCTCGAAGCTGGCCCGCATGGTGCTGTCCACACGGTCTTCGTCGCGCCAGGCAAAGCTGGCGAGCAGCCGCGCCTGGACCGGCCAGGGCCGGGTCTCGATGCGGAAGTCGATGCGCGAGCGGCTGCACTCGAAGCACCAGTCCAGCAGTGCCTGCAGCAGCGAGAAGACCAGCGAGGCGTCGGCGATGGCGCCGGCCGGTGCCAGCAGCTGGCGGATCTCGATGCCGCGGGCCTCGGACTCGCGCGCGCGCTGGCGCAGCGCGTCACGCAGCATCTGCGTCAGGTCCAGCGGCTCGGGGATCTGGCGCACATGGCCCGCCGCAAAGCGGCCCAGCTGCTGCACCATGATGCCCACGCGGCGCACGCGCTCGATGTCTTCACGCAAGGCGCCCAGCGTGCCCTGGTGCAGGCCACCGGCGGCGCTCAGCGTCATCACGCGCTCGAGCGCGGCCGACAGCGGCGCGGCGATTTCCTCGCCCAGCCGGCCGGCAAGATCGCCGAATGCAGGCCGCACAGGTGCAGCAATATGGCGCGACACGTCGGGCGTGCGCGTCCGTTCGATCGGGTCCATTGGGTTCTCTCTCCTGGTCATCGTCCGTGGCCGCGGACAAGGTCGCCGCGGGCCGGCCGCTGTGCGCGGCTCTGTGGAAACGACTGTCGGCGCCCGTGCGATGACCGCACACCCCCGGCGTCGGGGGGGTGGACATGCACTTGTTCACGCGGCCGGTCAGATCACGCCGGCTTTGCGCAATCGGTCACGTTCGATTTTCTCGATGCCGAACTCGGCCAGCACCTCGTCGCTGTGCTGGCCCAGCAGCGGCGGCGCATGCCGCAGCTGCACCGGCGTGGCCGACAGCTTCAACGGGCTGGCCACCAGCCGCAACGGGCCGGCCAGCGGATGCGGCAGCTCGGCCGTCATCTGCCGCGCCTGCACCTGCGGGTCGGCGAAGGCCTCGGCCAGGTTGTTGATCGGGCCGCAGGGCACCTTGGCCGCTTCGAGCACGGCCAGCCAGTCGGCGCGGCTGCGCATGCGCATCACGGCCTCGAGCTGCGGCACCAGCAGCGCGCGGTGGCGCACGCGGTCGGCGTTGCGCGCGAAGCGCGGGTCGCGGGCCAGTTCGCTGCAGCCGGCCACGGCGCAGAACTTGGTGAACTGGCCGTCGTTGCCGACGGCCAGGATCAGGTGCCCGTCGGCCACCTCGAACACCTGGTACGGCACGATGTTCTGGTGCGCGTTGCCGGCGCGCCGCGGCGGCTGGCCGGTGACCATGAAGTGGGCGCCCAGGTTGGCGAGCATCGCCACCTGCACGTCGAGCAGGGCCATGTCGATGACCTGGCCTTCACCGGTGGTGTCGCGATGGCGCAGCGCAGCCAGGATGGCGACGGCCGAGTACAGCCCGGTGAACAGATCAGCCACCGCCACACCCACCTTCTGCGGGCCGCCGCCGGGCAGGTCGTCGCGCTCGCCGGTCACGCTCATCAGGCCGCCGATGCCCTGGATGGCGTAGTCGTAGCCCGCGCGCTCGCGGTACGGGCCGGTCTGGCCGAAGCCGGTGACCGAGCAGTACACCAGCCGCGGGTTGAGCGCGCACAGCGTGGCCGCGTCCAGCCCGTAGCGCGCCATGTCGCCGACCTTGAAGTTTTCGATGAAGACGTCGCAGCCCTGGGCCAGCCGGCGCACCAGCGCCTGGCCCTCGGGCTGCGCGATGTCGATCGTCAGCGAGCGCTTGTTGCGGTTGGTGCCCAGGAAGTAGGCGGCCTCGGCGGTGTCGCGGCCCTCACGGTCTTTCAGGAACGGCGGGCCCCAGCCGCGCGTGTCGTCGCCGCTGCCCGGACGTTCGACCTTGATGACTTCGGCGCCCAGGTCGGCCAGCGTCTGCGTGCACCACGGGCCGGCCAGCACGCGGGAGAGATCGAGCACGCGCACACCGTCGAGTGCGCCGCGGGGCAGGGCTGCAGGGTCCATGCCGGCATTGTCGCGGCTGGCCGGGATAATCCGCCGGATGAAGCCCGCGTTGCCGCCCGCCATCGCGTGCTTGCCTGTTCTGATCTTGCTGCTCGCGCTGTCGGGCTGTTCGCCGTCGCTGGACTGGCGCGAAGTGCGCCCGCAGGACAGCGCGGTGGTCGCCATGTTCCCCTGCCGGCCGGCCAGCCATGCACGCGATGTGCAACTGGCCGGCGCGAAAGTGCGCCTCACGCTCCATGCCTGCACCGCCGGTGACATCACCTGGGCGCTGGCCTTTGGCGAACTGGCCGACCCGGCGCGTGTCGGCCCGGCGCTGCTGGAGCTGCGCGAGTCGGCCGCGGCCAACCTGCAGGCCGCGGCCCCGCAGGTGCTGCCGCTGAAGGTCGAGGGCGCCACACCCAACGAGCACATGGCCCGGCTGTCGCTGCAAGGCCGCCTGCCGGATGGCCGCCCGGTGCAGGAGCAGCTGGCGGTGTTCGCCAAGGGCCTGCGCGTGTACCAGGCCACTGCGGTGGGCGCGCGCCTGCCTGCCGAGGGGCTGGAGGTGTTCTTCGGCGGGCTGAAGGCGCCGTGAAGGAACCCGGGGCGTCGGTGGTCGCGCCGGCCGCGCTGGGCGTGCGTGCCGCCGCGCTGGTCTTTGCCGCCTTTGCCTTCACGTACTTCTTCTCGGCGCTGATGCGAGCCGTCACGGCCACTCTGGCGCCGGTGTTCAGCAGCGAGCTGGGCTTGACGGCGTCCAACCTCGGCCTGCTGGCCGGGGCCTACTTCTTCGGCTTTGCCGCGCTGCAGCTGCCGCTGGGTCAAGCGCTGGACCGCGCCGGGCCGCGCCGGGTGCTGGTGTCGATGCTGGCGCTGGCCGTGTTCGGCTGCGCGGCCTTTGCGCTGGCTCAAGGGCTGACCGCGCTCATCGCAGCGCGCATGCTGATCGGCATGGGCGTGGCCGCTTGCCTGATGGCGCCGCTGACCTGCTTTCGTCACCACTTCAGCGAAGCCGCCCAGCTGCGCGCCAATTCGTGGATGCTGATGACGGGTTCGCTGGGCATGGTGGCCTCGACGCTGCCGGTGCAGATGCTGTTGCCGCTTGTCGGCTGGCGCGGGCTGTTCTGGGGTCTGGCGGCGATGCTGCTGGTGGCGATGGCGCTGCTCGCCTGGCTCGTGCCGCGCGACCCGCCCGCTGCCGCGCGTGCCGAAGCGGCTCCCGGCGCTGGCTACGGCGAGATCCTGCGTCACCCGCTGTTCTTGCGCCTGGCCCCGCTGGGCTTCTTCTGCTACGGCGGGCTGATCGCGGTGCAGTCGTTGTGGGCCGGGCCCTGGCTCACCCGGGTCGCGGGCTGGAGCCCGCAGGCGGCTGCGCAGGGGCTGTTTGCCATCAATCTGGCGATGCTCTTTGCCTTCATGGCCTGGGGTGCGGCAATGCCGCGGCTGGTGGCACGCGGGGTCGATCCGCTGCGGCTGATCGCCTGGGGCGTGCCGCTGTCGTTGCTGCTGCTGGCGCTGGCCGTGCTGCGCGGCGCCGAGGCGGGGGCGCTGCACTGGGCTTTGTGGTGCGTAGCCTGCAGCGTGGTCTCGCTCAGCCAGCCCGCGGTGGGCAAGGTCTTTCCCTTGGCGCAGGCCGGCCGTGCGCTGTCGGCCTTCAACCTGGTGATCTTCGGTGGCGTGTTTTGCGTGCAGTGGGGCATCGGGCTGGCGGTGGACGCGCTGGGCGCGCTCGGTCTGGAAGAGCCCGACGCCTTTCGCGCCGCCTTCGCGGTCTTCGGCGCCGGGGGCCTGCTGTCCTATCTGTGGTTCATGCGCCCGGCCCGCCAGACGGCCCTGGCGCCGGCCGCGCCGCGTGGATGAATAATGGGCGGCCGTCCGCGCCCGCCATGCCTGCCATCCTGATCGTCGCTCACGCCCCGCTGGCTTCGGCTTTGCTGGCGGTGGCGGCACATGTCTACCCCGGGTGCGAGGCGCAGGTCGCGGCGCTCGACGTGGGCGCGCAAGACAGCGTCGAGCAGGTCGATGCCGCCGCGCGCGCCGCGCTGCAGCGCCTGGGTGCCACCGAGGCGCTGCTGCTCACCGATGTGGCCAACGCCACGCCGTGCAACGGGCTGCAGCGGCTGCTGGGCGACCCGGCCCTGAAGCTGCGCCTGCTGAGCGGCGTCAACGTGCCGATGTTGTGGCGCGCGCTGTGCTACCGAGAGCGGCCGCTGGACGAGATCGTGCGCCGGGCGATCGACGGCGCCACGATGGGCGTGCTGCACCTGAGCCCGTCGCGGCCGCAGCACCAGAACGCAGAGAACCCGGGCGATGATCCAAACCCGCATCACGATCAGTAACCGGCTCGGCCTGCACGCCCGCGCCTCGGCGCGGCTGACCAAGCTGGCCGCCGCCTACAAGTGCGAAGTGCACCTGAGCCGCAGCGGCCGCCGCGTGAACGCCAAGAGCATCATGGGTGTGCTGATGCTGGCTGCCGGCCCGGGCAGCGAGATCGGCATCGAGGCCGACGGCGAGGACGAACAGGCGGCGATGGTCGCGCTGAGGGCGCTGATCGACGGCAAGTTCGGCGAAGGCGAGTAGGCGCGCGGACATCCTCGCGCGCATGGGCTGCTGCCGGGCCATGTCGATCGCCAGGGCGCCTTGTGAAAGAAGCTGCTGCGCTACATTCGACGCGTGAGCATCCAGGTCTTCGGCATCCCGGTCTCGCGCGGCGTGGCCATCGGCCGCGCGGTGCTGGTGGCTTCCAGCCGCGTGGACGTGGCGCACTACTTCGTCGGGCCGCAAGGTGTGGCGCAGGAGATCGAGCGACTGCGCATTGCGCGCGATGCGGTGGCGGCGGAGATCATCACGTTGCAGCGTGAGCTGCCGCCGGGCTCGCCGGCCGAGCTGTCGGCGCTGCTGGACGTGCACGTGATGCTGCTGCACGACCCCACGCTGATCGGTGCCACCAATCATTGGATGCAGGAGCGCCAC
>JBBQOR010000152.1:0-5758 GCA_038331055.1 Burkholderiales bacterium | reverse complement strand
CTACGCCGCGCCCTGCTTGCCGTGCACGTCGAGGAAGGCCTTCATAAGCGCCAAAGCAAACTTGCTCGGCTCGAAGGACACCACCGCGCCGAAGCGCCGCATGATCTGCAACGCCGAGTAGGCCGTGGCCATGGCGGCAGACGTGGCCGGGCGCGCGCTGCGCGCCACGCCCGTGGGCTCAATCGCGCCCGGATTGGTGGTGATTAGCATGGGATCCCCTCGGAGGTCTTGTGTGGCTGCAGGTGCCGGGCTACCGGGCGCTTTCGGGCTCTTTCGGGCGCACCGCGCGCGGTCGACGCAGGCAGCGCTCGAGCCCCGGGATACTGCGCAATCGACACCGCAGGATTGACCGGCACCTGTCATGCCGTGTTCACGAACACACACTATATCTGGGGTCTGCTGCCCCCACAAGACGCTACCGGTAGTGTTCTTACCGATGACGCCGCCTGCGGCGCCTGCTGCCGCAATTGCTGCGGCACAGGGGCCATCGGGCGCGCCGATCAGCCTGCGGTCGGGGACGCGCTCAGGCCGCTCGAGCGCAGCGCCGCCGCCAGCCGTGGCCAGTCGAATCCGGGCCCGGGATCGGCCTTGCGCCCAGGCGCCACGTGCTCGTGCCCGACCACCTCCTGCAGCGGCAACTGACGCTGCGCGGCGCGCAGCAGCGTGGCCAGCATCGAGTATTGCGGGGGCTCGAAGTGTTGGCCTTCCAGCCCCTCGAGTTCGATGCCCAGTGACCAATCGTTGCAATTCTCCCGCCCACGCCACGACGACGCCCCGGCATGCCAGGCGCGCTCACCGATGGGCACGAACTGCACCGCCGCGCCGTCGCGCCGGATGAGAAAGTGCGCCGAGACCTGCAAGCCGCGCAGGCGGCTGTAGTACGGATGCGCATCGCAGTCCAGCCGGTTGCTGAACAACTGCTCGATGGCGTGGCCACCGTACTCGCCGGGCGGCAGGCTGATCGAGTGCACGATGGCCAGGCTGACGCAGGTGCCTGCAGGCCGCGGCCCGAAGTTCGGCGAGGGGCAGGCGCGCGCGCGACGCCACCACCCTTCATGCCAGGCGCGGCGCTCAGGCCTGGTCGGCACGCTCGGGGTCATCGGTGCCGATGCCCAGCCGGGCCATGCGGTAGCGCATCTGGCGCAGCGACAAGCCCAGGCTCGCGCCCGCGGCTGTGCGGTTGTAGCGGTGGCGCTGCAAGGCACGTTCGAGGATCTCGCGCTCGACGGCGTCGAGGTGCGTGGCAAGGTCGCTCGGCAGCGTCTGCGACGGCATCGGGGCCATCGGCAGGGGTGCTGGGACAGAGGCCGCGCCGGATACCATCGGCGAGTCGAGCCCGGCCGCCACCGTGTCGGCGAACAGGGTCTCGGGCAGCGAACCCAGGTCGTCGCTGTCGATCATCGGACCGACGGCCAGGGCCACGGCGCGCTGCAGCAGGTTCTCCAGCTCGCGCACGTTGCCGGCGAAGGGCAGACGGCGCAGCGCCTGCACCGCCTCGACGGTCAACGTCGGCACCGGCTGTACGCCAGCCTCGGCGGCGATGCGCGCCAGCACTGCATCGCAGATGGCCGGCAGGTCATCCAGCCGCTCGCGCAGTGGCGGCACGACGACGCGGATGACGTCCAGCCGGTAATAAAGATCCTGGCGAAAGCGCCCCGCCAGCACCTCGCCGGCCAGGTCCTTGTGCGTGGCGCTGAGCAGGCGCACGTTGACCGGCATCTCGGCCACCGCGCCCAGCGGGCGCACGGCGCGCTCTTGCACCACACGCAGCAACTTGCTCTGCATGGCCAGCGGCAGATCGCCGATCTCGTCGAGGAACAGCGTGCCGCCATGCGCCGCCTGGAAGAAGCCCTCTCGGTCATCCGCCGCGCCGGTGAAGGCGCCCTTGCGGTAGCCGAAGAACTCGGCCTCCAGCAGATGCTCAGGGATGGCGCCGCAGTTGACGGCGACAAAGGACATCGCCGCGCGCGGCGAGACCTCGTGGATGGCCCGCGCGACCAGCTCCTTGCCGGTGCCCGACTCGCCATGCACCAGCACCGGGGCCATGCTGCGCGCCAGCTTGTCGATCAGCGTACGCAGCTGCTGCATACCGGCCGAGTCGCCGGCCATGCGCGCCAGTGCGCTGCTGCTCGGGACACCCGCACCGCGCTCGCGCCGGCGCGGCACGGCAGCCGGCCCGTCGGCGGCGGGCAGCCGCCCGAGTGCCGAGGCGACCACGCCGCGGAACTGCCGCAGGTCCACCGGCTTGGTCAGATAGTCATACGCGCCGGCCTTCAACGCCTCGACTGCGCTCTGTGCCGAGCCGTAGGCGGTAACGACGATCGCGCGCTCGGTGCGTCCTGCCGCCTCGAGCCGGCGCAGCAGATCCAGCCCGCTGCCGTCGGGCAGGCGCATATCGGTGATCAGCAGCGCATAGCGCTGCTCCTCCAGCCTGGCCCAGGCCTCGGCCAGCGTGCCTGCGCTGTCGACCTCATAACCCTCGCGCAGCAGCGCCAGCTCGTACAGCGTCAGCAGGTCGGGCTCGTCGTCGACGACCAGCAAGCGGGGGTTCGGGGGCGCAACGTTCACGTGCGGGGCGGACCGGGTTCGGCAACGCGGCGGATGAGGACCAGGAACTCGTTGCGCAGCCGCTCGGCGCCCGGGCGCGGGTGGTACTCGATGCTGGCGCCGTAACGCTCGCACAGCTCGCGGCAAATGTACAGACCGAGTCCGGAGCCTCGGCTGCGCGTGGAGAAGAAGGGTTCGAAGAGGTGGCGCTCGACCTCGGGAGCGATCGGCCCGCCGTCGCTGAACACCGACAGCAGCGCGCGCTGCTCGTCCTGCACGGCCAGCCGCACGAAGATCGCGCCGCGCTCGTGGCTGGCGTGGCGGCCGGCGTTGTCCAGCAGGTTGACCAGCACGCGGCGCAGGTGCTCGGGGTCGAACCACACGGGCAGCGCCATCGCGGGCAGCTCGGTGCGCAGCCGACTGTCGGGCCCGCGGTCGATGCCGGCGGTGCCCGCCCAGGCCTCGACCGCGGAAGTCACCTCACCGACCGCGTCGAACGCATGCGGCTCGGGCAGTGCGCCGGGGGCGAGTTCGGTCACGTCGTCGACGATGCGCTTGAGCCGCTCGGCGTTCTCGCCGACGATGCGCGCCAGCCGCTGCTGTGCGGGCAGCAGGGTGTCCTCGAGCAGCAGCGCGTTGGCCTGCGTGATGGCGGCCAGCGGGTTGCGGATCTCGTGCGCGATACCGGCTGAGACA
This sequence comes from Burkholderiales bacterium, assembly GCA_038331055.1. GTDB lineage: Bacteria > Pseudomonadota > Gammaproteobacteria > Burkholderiales > Burkholderiaceae_C > Rubrivivax. The sequence goes on along the minus strand of JBBQOR010000152.1, from coordinate 2,515 downwards.
CGGCCCATCGCCGCCAGCCTCTCTTGCCGCAGTCGCGCCAGCGCGGTGCGCACGTCCTCCAGCAAGAGCACGCAAAGGGTCTCGGTCGCTCCGGCCGCCGCATCGGCACTGCTGCTGCTGCCGCGCGTGAAGCGTGCGCGCACGCGCACGGTGCGCACGTAACCTTCTTCGAAGACCAGCGACAGTTCACGGCCGGCCTCGGGCCAGCGGTCTTCGGCCAAGGCCTGCGTCACCGCACGCGCCAGGGGTTCCCAGGCGGTGCGCGAATCGAGGTCGAAGGGCGCCGGTGGCGCCAGCCCCTGCGCCACCAGCAGCGAACGCGCCGCAGGGTTGGCCGCGCGCACGCGCAGTCGCGGGTCGACCACCAGCAGGCCGTCGGCCAACTCCTGGATCACCAGCCGGTTCAGCTGCGCTTGCTGGCGCGCCAGCTCGAGGCTCTCGCGCGCGGCGGTCTCCTCGCGCACCAGCCGCAGCGCCAGTTCACCGGCCACCAGCGCAATGGCAAACAGCCCGATACCGCCCAGCCCGGCGCGCGCCATCGGCAGCGCCGGATCGGCCACGTCGTGCACCTGCAGCCAGGCCAGCACCAGCAGCGACAGCGCCACCGCGGAGGTGGTGGCGAGTGCGACCCGTCGCGCCGTCAGCACGCCGGCCATCAGGACCGGCAGCACCAACAGCGCGGCGAAGTTGAAGCCGGTTTCCGACTCCATCGCCTGCAGCGTGCCGAAGGCAAGCAGGTCCACACCGATCGTCGCCAGCCACTGGCGCACGCTGAGCGCGTGCGCCGGCGCCGCGCCGGCCGAAGCCGTTCGACTGGGCAGCAGCCACAGCACGATCGCCTGCAGCGCGTAGGCCAGCACCACCGCCAGCACGAAGAGCGAGGGCCTCAGGCCGGTCAGGCTGACGACCAGCTGGGCCAGCACCAGCGCCACGCCGACGGCAGCGCGGGCTGCCGCGTAGCTGCGCAGAACGCGCTCGAGAGCACGGCCTGCGCCGCCGGCTGGCACGGGCACCGGGCGCAGACCTTCTTCAAGCCGCGAGTCGGCCAGCGCGCCCAGCGCATCGAACCACGACGGCGACGCGCTGCCCTTGACCTCGCTGCGGCGATCGGCGCGCCGACGATCGTCCTTGCGCCGGTCACCGTTGGGGCGGTCGCTGCCACCGGCCTGGCCGGCGTCCGGCTCGGCGGCGGCCGCCGTCTCGCGGGTTCGCCGCTCGCCGTTCAATGCGGCCCGGCAGTGCGGTGGGCTTCGCTGCAGTACGCGCGCTGCGCCGGGTCGAGCAGCGCGTCGGACGCTGGCAGGTGAACACCGCAGTGCGCGCAGCTGAGCATGTCGGCCGGGCGTCCTTGAGGCGGCGTGGCGCGAGAAGGCGGGCTCGCAGGGGCGCTGTCGTCGCCGCCCCGACGGCGGCCGAAGATGAGCCACCCGACCACCACCACCACCACCAGCACCAGCAGCCACTTGATCATCGCGTCACGGCGCAGGCCGCCCCAGCATCACTTCGAAGACGAAACGCGAGCCGACATAGGCCAGCAACAGCAACAGGGCGCCGCCATAGAGCCAGACGGTGGCCTGTCGGCCGCGCCAGCCCCGGCGCCACCGACCCAACAGCAACAAGGCAAAGACCAGCCAGCCGAGCAGCGAGAACACGGTCTTGTGTTCCCAGCGCCAACGCTCGGTGGTCGCCACCCCCAGCAGCAAGGCAGCCGAAAGCACCACGAAGCCCAGCTGCACGATGCGGAAGGTCAAGCGCTCGAGTTGCAGCAACGGCACGCCCGGCATCAGCGAGCCGCCGCGGCGCTGGCGCAGGCGGCGCTCGGCCGCGTCGAGCATCAGTGCATGCAGTACCGCCGCACCGAACAGCCCGTAGGACGCGATGCCGAGCACGAAGTGCAGCGGCGCCCAGGGTGAACTGACCGGCCGCACCTCGCCCGGGAAGACCGCGGCCAGCAGCACCGCCAGCGCGCCCACGGTGGCCAGCGTGCGACGCACTGGCGGCAACGGCAGCAGCCGGCTCTCCAGCCCGTGGACCAGCAGCACCAGGTAGACGGTGAGTGAAAGCACCGGCCCGAAGCCCAGCCGTGCGCCAGTCTCACTGCTGCCGAAGCCGCCGATGTCCAGCACCAGCAACAGCAGGTGCGTGGCTCCCGCCAGGCCCAGCGCCATGCCGGCCACCCGCGGGCGGCGGGTCGGCGCCAGCGCCGCCACCGCATAGGCCAGCATGGCCAGCGCGACCAGCGGCCAGGGCACGACAAACCCCGTGTCCGGCATACCCCCCGTCGATAGAATCATTGCGTCAGTGTACTTTCGCAGGCTGCGCAGTCGGCCTGCCGCAACCATGGCCTCCACGCTTTCCGATCGCCTGCAGCGCCTGGTCAAGACCATGCGCGGGCAGGCCCGCATCACCGAAAGCAATGTGCAGGAGATGCTGCGCGAGGTGCGCATGGCGCTGCTCGAGGCCGACGTCGCCCTGCCGGTGGTGCGCGATTTCATCGCCCGCGTCAAGGATCGCG